>DATKFT010000661.1:0-7406 GCA_035544335.1 Pseudorhodoferax sp. | reverse complement strand
GTGCCGGATTAATCGGCGCAGCGATGGAGGCCTCTGGTCTAACCTGCATGTTGGCATCGTGTGTCGGCACCGTCATGGAATTGGCGAGCCGGCTCAGGGGCGTGGCAATTGCTGTCCGAAGTCGTGGTAAGCCAGCGCCAGGCCCTTGGCCAATCCGACACGCGCTTGCCAACCCAGCTTGGTCAAGTGTCCAGAATCCATCCACTTTCTTGGCGCTCCGTCCGGCTTGCTGTGATCGAACACCAGTTCGGCTGTGTACCCCACGGTCTGCGCCACCTGTTGTGCCACCTCTGCAATGCTCACACCGCTGCCATATCCCACGTTCAAATGGCTCCGCATCGGCTGTGTCCGTAGTGCGTAGTCTGCGCATCGAGCACCATCACGAACAAACTCGCTGCCGCCATGGCGTCCACGTACAGGAACTCGCGCCGCGGTGTCCTCCTGCCCCAGATCGTCACGCTGGCCGCGCCCGCCAGTTTGGCGTCGTGAAACCGTCGGATCAGCGCTGGAACGATGTGGCTGTTCTGCGGGTGGTAGTTGTCGCCCGGTCCGTACAGGTTGGTGGGCATCACGCTGCGGTAGTCGCGCCCATGTTGGCGGTTGTAGCTCTCCCACAGCTTGATGCCGGCGATCTTGGCGATGGCATAGGGTTCGTTGGTCGGCTCCAGCGGCCCGGTCAGCAGCGCGTCCTCGGTCATGGGCTGAGGAGCGAGCCGGGGTAGATGCAGCTCGATCCGAGGAACAGCAGTTTCGGCATGCCGTAACGGTGAGCGGCCTCGATGACGTTGGCCTGCAGCATCAGGTTGTCGTAGGGAAAGTCGTCTGGGCAGGTGATGTTCGCGTGGATGCCGCCCACTTTGGCGGTAGCCAGGTAGATTTGATTCGGTCGCTTCTGCGCGAAGAAGGCCTGAACGGCACCTTGTTCGCGCAGGTCCAGCTCGGTGTGTGTGCGCGTAACAATGCGCGCTGGGTCGCAACTCTGCGCCAGCAGCGTGCCCAACGCATCCACGTCGGCGTTGTACTCCGGCGATTCGAAGCTCACCGCCACCTGGCTCTGCGCGACCGGGTTGTAGACCTCTTCGGGCTGCACTTCCTGCACGATGCGCGTGAGGTTGTTCCCGGCCGTCAGATCTCCGTAGCGCAGGAAGAAATTGCGCTGGCACATGTAGATCCTGATAGATGTGCTCCACCCGGCCGGTGTTGAACAGACTCGCGCGGCGTTTGGTGTCGTGCACCGTGTAGCTCTTGGCCAGCAGCACTTGCGCAAGATGCGAGCCATCCTGGCCCGTGATCAGGGCGACTTTTGTTGTCGTCATGTCAGGATTTTCTCCCCGGGGCGAAAGCCTGGCACCAATTTGCGCAGAAGGGCAAGCATTTTCCCGCTGTCCCCCTGCCGTGCTGCGCCTGTCAGCGCCTGCAGCGGCCCCCGCAGCGCGTCCCACCCCATGTACTCCTCCTGCGCCCGCAGAATCCGCGGATGCTCGGTCGGCTCCGGGTTGTCGCCGATCAAGAGCTCCTCGTAGAGCTTCTCGCCCGGCCGCAAGCCCGTGACCGTCACGGCGATGTCGCCATGCGGATGCGCCGCATCGCGCACCTGCAGGCCCGACAGGTCGACCATGCGCAGCGCCAGATCCATGATCTTGACGGGCTGGCCCATGTCGAGCACGAACACGTCGCCGCCGCGCGCCATCGCGCCGGCCTGCAGCACCAGCTGCGCGGCTTCTGCGATGGTCATGAAGTAGCGTGTGACCTCCGCATGCGTGACAGTCAGCGGGCCACCGGCCGCGATCTGACGTCGAAACAGTGGCACCACGCTGCCGCTGGAGCCCAGTACGTTGCCGAAGCGCACCATCGAAAAACGCGTGCTGTTGCGCAGCGTGGCCGGCGCGGCGTCGGGCAGCGCGTCGAACCGGACCTCTGGCGCCGCGGCCAGCGCCTGCAGGAGCAGCTCGGCCACGCGTTTGCTGGCGCCCATCACGTTGGTCGGCCGCACGGCCTTGTCGGTGGAAATCAGCACGAAGTGCTCGGCGCCGCTGGCCATGGCGGCACGGGCCAGGTTCAAGGTGCCCAGCACGTTGTTCGTGACACCTTCGGCCGCGTTGTCCTCGACCAGCGGCACATGCTTGTAGGCCGCGGCGTGGTAGACCGTGGCCGGCTGCCAGCGCTCGAACAGCGCCGCCAGCCGCGCGTGGTGCACCACGCTGCCCAGCACGGGCACCAGTTGCACACCGCCGCCCAGCCGTGCGGCCAGGCCCTGGAGTTCCTCGTGGATGCTGTAGAGCGCGAACTCGCTGTGGTCCAGCAGCACGAGGCGCGCGGGTTGCTCGCGCAGGATCTGGCGGCACAGCTCCCCGCCGATGCTGCCGCCCGCGCCGGTCACGAGCACGGTGCGGCCGGCCAGGTTGCGTACCAGCAGTTCGGGCCTGGGCGGCACGGGCGCGCGGCCCAGCAGATCCTCGATGTCCAGCTCGTGGATGTCCTGCACGCTGACGCGGCCGCTGGCCAGGTCGGACAGGCTGGGCAGCGTGCGCACGTGCACGGGCAGCGGTTGCAGCTGCGTGAGGATCTGGTTGCGGCGTTCGCGGCTGGCGCTCGGTATGGCCAGCAGAATGTCGTGCACCCGCAGCCGTGTGACCAGCGCGGGCAGCTCGCGTGGCGCGAACACGCGTGCGCCGTGGATGCTGCGGCCCACCTTGGCCGGATCGTCGTCGATGAAGCCGAGCAGCCGGTACGGCAGGCGACCGCTGATCAGCGCGGCGGCTGCTTCGGCGCCGGCCTGGCCAGCACCGTAGACCATCAGCCGTGTGGGCGCGCGCTGGCCCGCGCGCGCGTGGCTGTCGAGCCAGGCGCGGGTCAGGGTGCGGCTGGTCAACACCAGCAGCAGGAAGATCAGTGGCTGCAGCACCCCCAGGCTGCGCGGCACCACCGAGAGGCCGGCGCCCTGCATGGCGGCCAGCACCGGCAGCAGCAGCAACGCGTACAGTGCCGTGGCCTTGGCGGTCGCAATCAGCGTGGCGACGCCGGTGTAGCGAAAGATCGCCCGGTACAGGCCGAAGCGCACGAACACCGGCACCGACAGCAAAGGCGCGACCGTGTAGACCGCCCATTGGTCCTGCTCGGGCCAGTGCAGGGTGTCCAGGCGCAGCGTGAAGGCCAGCCAGGTCGCCGCCAGCGACAGGGCGACGTCCATGGCCACGACGACCAGGCGTTTGAGTGCGCGCGGCCAGCCGAGGATGGTGCGCGGGCTGTGTTGCAGCAGCATCTCAGCGCGCCCCGGCGCCGGGCGCCTGGCGCAGTCCGCGGCACGGGGCGGGGCGGGGCCGAGAGGGCGTGCGCTTCATGGCGTTCGGTCCTGCCGGGCCAGCAGGTCGCCCACCAGTTCCAGCCGCACCAAGGGGTTGTCCAGTTCCATGAGCTGCTGTTGCAAGGTCAGCGGCAAGCGCAGCAGCTCGGCCCAGCGGTTGGCCAGCCAGCCGCAATCGTCCCACCGCCAGGGTGCACGCAACGGCCATTGTTCCTGCGGGATGCCGCGTGCGCGCCAGCTGTCCAGCAGCTGCTGCAGCTGCTGGGCGAGCGGGCGCAGGTCGTCGGGCAAGGCCACGGTAGCGTCGTCGGCAATGGGCTCGACCTCCGCGGTCCACAGCCCGTTCGTGTGCTGGCGTGCAGCCTGGATGCGGAACCGCGATCCGCCGTCGCAGACGACGTGCAGCAGCCCGGGCTGCGGCCTGTCGAGTTGCCGCACCTGGGCCAGCGTGCCGACCTGCAGGAAGGTCTCGGCCGGCGCACCGGCACGGCGCACCTCGTTGCCCTGCTGCAAGGCAACCACGCCGAACGGCAGGCCGTCGCGCTCGCGCTGCTGGACCATGTCGAGGTAGCGCAGTTCGAAGATGCGCAGTGGCAGCAGGCCGCCCGGAAACAGGACGGTGGACAGCGGAAACAGCGGCAGCGGCGAGGGGATCAAGGCAGGGGCGGTCATGGGGCAGCCGCTATCATCCCATGCGCTTTTCATCGGACCGCATGCTGTACCAAATCTTCGCCTTCCTGCTGGAGGTCGCCGCCGGCCTTCTGGGCAGCGCCTGCCTGCTGCGCCTGTACATGCAGCACCAGCGCATCCCGTTCGGCAACCCGATCGGCAGCCTGGTGTTCGCGTTGACGGACTGGCTGGTGCTGCCGCTGCGCAAGGTCCTGCGTCCGGCCGCGCGCTGGGATCTGGCCAGCCTGGCCGGGGCCTTGCTGCTCAAGCTGGCGCAGTACTTCCTGCTGTGGCTGATGACGGGCGGGGCCCTCATCGTGGTGCCGGTGATGGCCTTGTTCGGCGTGATCGGCCTCGTGATCTACGGGCTCACGGGCCTGTTGATCGTCTACGCCATCCTGTCCTGGGTGCAGGCGCAGTCGCCGCTCTACGACGTGATCGGCCGCCTGGTGGCGCCGCCGCTGCGGCCGCTGCGGCGCCTGGTGCCGCTGGTCGGCGGCATGGACCTCACGCCGCTGGTCCTGCTGGTGTTGCTGCAGGTGGCGTCCATCGTGCTGCAGCACGCCTTGCGCGGCGTGCTGGGCGGCATGGTGCTCTAAAGCTGCGACAGCCAACAAGCCGCGGTGCCGACGGCCGCCGAGCAGGCCATGCGAGTGCACCCGCGGGGCCGGCTTGGCCGGACCGCTGGGTGCGCCCCCGGAGGGGGATGGGACTTCTACACGCAGTGAGAAGTCCCAACGGGGTGGTTCAGCTCACCGCGTCGGCCGGCTGGCGCTGCAGCATGGCCAGCGTGCTGGCGATGGTGCGGCGCAGGTCCTTGCGGTTGCAGATCAGGTCGACCGCGCCCTTTTGCTGCAGGAACTCGGCGCGCTGGAAGCCTTCGGGCAGCGTCACGCGCACGGTGGACTCGATCACACGCGGGCCCGCGAAGCCGATCAGCGCCTTGGGCTCAGCGATCACCACGTCGCCCACGAAGGCGAAACCGGCGCTCACGCCACCCATGGTCGGGTCGGTCAGCACGCTGATGTAGGGCAGGCCCTTCTTGGCCAGGCGCGTCAGCGAGGCATTGGTCTTGGCCATCTGCATCAGCGAGAGCAGGCCTTCCTGCATGCGCGCACCGCCCGTGGCCGTGAAGCAGATGAAGGGCACCTTCTGGTCGATGGCCGCGTGCACGCCGCGCACGAAGCGCTCGCCCACCACGCTGCCCATGCTGCCGCCCATGAACTCGAACTCGAAGCAGGCCACCACCACGTTGAGTCCATGGAGTGCGCCGCCCATGACGACCAGCGCATCCGTTTCCTCGGTGTTGTCCAGCGCTTCCTTGAGCCGCTCGGGGTACTTGCGGCTGTCCTTGAACTTGAGCGGGTCCATGGGCAGGACCTCGTGGCCGATCTCGTAGCGGCCTTCGGGGTCCAGGAAGCTGTCGAGCCGGGCGCGGGCTGTGATGCGGTGGTGGTGGCCGCAGGTCGGGCAGACGTTCAGGTTCTTTTCCAGATCCGTCTTGTACAGCACGCTCTCGCAGCTGGGGCACTTGATCCACAGGCCTTCGGGCACCTGGCGGCGCTCGGCGGGGTCGCTGGGCTGGATCTTGGCGGGAAGAAGCTTTTCGAGCCAGGACATGGGATGGGCTACTCCGGTGGGCGGAATGGGGGAGAGGATTATGCGTCGAGCGCCGCGCGGATGCCGCGCAGGAACGCGGCGGCCGTTTCGGCCACGCGCTCGCGCGGCTGCGCATCGATGAGCTGGATGATCTTGCTGCCGATCACCACGGCGTCGGCCACGCGGCCCACGGCCTGGGCCGAGGCGGCGTCGCGGATGCCGAAACCGACGCCCACGGGCAGCTGCACATGGCGGCGGATGCGCGGCAGCATGGCCTCGACGGCGGCCGTGTCCAGCGTGCCGGCACCTGTCACGCCCTTGAGCGAGACATAGTAGACATAGCCGCTGGCGACCTCGGCCACCTGGCGCATGCGCTCGTCGGTCGAGGTGGGGGCCAAGAGGAAGATCAGGTCGATGTTCCGCGCGCGCAGGCGGGCCGCGAAGTCCACGGACTCCTCGGGCGGGTAGTCGACCACCAGCACGCCGTCCACGCCGGCCGCTGCCGCATCGCGCGCAAAGCTGTCTTCGCCGTGGCGCTGCTCGTAGCGCTCGACCGGGTTGGCATAGCCCATGAGCACCACGGGCGTCAGCGGGTCCTTCTCGCGGAAGGTCTTGACCATCGCGAACACCTGGGCCATGCCCACGCCCAGCGCCAGGGCCTTCTCGCCGGCCTGCTGGATCACGGGACCGTCGGCCATGGGGTCGCTGAACGGCACGCCGAGCTCGATCACATCGGACCCGGCCGCGACCATGGCGTGCATGAGCTCGGGCGTGACATCCGCGTGGGGGAAGCCGGCCGTGACGTAGGGAATCAGGGCCTTGCGGCCATCGGCCTTGAGCTTGGCGAAGGTGGTTTGGATGCGGCTCATATTGCCTCCCGACGAGCCGCTTCTAGGGAGGCAAGCGCCCCCTCGGGGGGCAGCGAATACACGAAGTGATGAGCGTGGGGGTAGATCATTTTTGGCCTCCCTTCACCGCATGGCCGCGCATCGAAGGCCGGTCGTAGAAATCCTCGCCCGACAGGTCGGCCACGGTGCCGATGTCCTTGTCGCCGCGTCCGGACAGGTTCACGAGGATGCTCTGGTCGGGCCGCATCGTGGGCGCGAGCTTGCGCGCGTAGGCGAACGCATGGCTGGACTCCAGTGCGGGAATGATGCCCTCGGTGCGGCACAGATAGTGGAAGGCCTCCAGCGCCTCGGCATCGGTCACGCCCACGTACTCGGCGCGGCCGATGTCCTGCAGGAAGGCGTGTTCGGGGCCCACGCCGGGGTAGTCCAGGCCGGCGCTGATGCTGTGCGTCTCGGTCACCTGGCCGTTCTCGTCCTGCAGCAGATAGGTGCGGTTGCCGTGCAGCACGCCGGCGCTGCCGCGCTGCAGCGAGGCCGCGTGCTTGCCGCTGTCCAGGCCCTGGCCAGCCGCCTCCACGCCGATCAGGCGCGTGCCTGCGTGGTCGATGTAGGGGTGGAAGATGCCGATGGCGTTGCTGCCGCCGCCCACGCAGGCCAGCACGGCGTCGGGCTGGGTGTTCTTGCAGCCGGCCTCGGCCAGCATCTCGGGCATCTGCACCAGGCATTCCTGGCCGATCACGCTCTGGAAGTCGCGCACCATCATCGGGTAGGGATGGGGGCCGGCCACGGTGCCGATGATGTAGAAGGTGTCGTCCACGTTGGCGACCCAGTCGCGCATGGCCTCGTTGAGCGCGTCCTTGAGCGTCCTGCTGCCGCTGTCCACGGGCACCACGGTGGCGCCCAAGAGCTTCATGCGGAACACGTTGGGGCTTTGGCGCTTGACGTCTTCGCTACCCATGTAGACCACGCATTCCAGGCCGTAGCGT
>DATKFT010000660.1:0-2643 GCA_035544335.1 Pseudorhodoferax sp. | reverse complement strand
CGGCTGGACACGGCGCTCGGCTACGCGCGCCTGCTGGCCCTGCGCCCCGTGGAAGGCGACCGCGCCGCGCTGCTGCGCCTGCCGGCCGCGGGCCTGACCACACCCGCCGTGGTCGCGCTGGCCCAGCTGATCGCCTTCGTGGCCTACCAGCTGCGCGTGGTCGCGGGCCTGCAGGCCCTGGCCGCGCTCGGCGACAGCGCCGCACCGGCGGCCGTGCCGACCGAGGAAGCGCCCTTCGTGCACCCGGCCCACCTGCCCCAACCCGGCGAGCCGCTGCGCCTGAACGGCTACACGAGCGAGACACTGGACTGGCAGGCCTGGCTGCCCAAGCTGGACCTTCGCCAGGCCAGCCCCCTGCAGCTGCAGATCCTGGAGAGCAGCCACCCCAAGGCCAAGACCAGCGACTACTACCTCACGCTGGTGCAGCAACCCGAGATCCTGGAACAGCGCTCCATCGTCTTCAACGCCATCATGTACGCGCCGGGTGGCCTCTCGCGCGCCGAGCGCGAGCTGGCCAGCGCCGTGGTCTCGCGCGTGAACGGCTGCGTCTACTGCTGCTCGGTCCACGCCCAGCGCTTCGAGCAGCTGGCCAGGCGCAACGACGTGATCGCCCAGGTCTTCGAGCAGCCGCAGGGTGCGGGCACGACGGCGCGCGAGCGCGCGATCGTGCAGGCCGCGATCGACCTGACGGCCGCGCCAGGCCGCTTCGGCGCGGCCCAGCTCGCGCCGCTGCGCGCGGCCGGCCTGTCGGCCCTGGAGCTGCTGGACCTCGTGCACGCCGTGGCCATCTTCGCCTGGGCCAACCGGCTCATGCTGAACCTGGGCGAGGCCGTCGTTCCGGCCTGAGCCCTTCAGGCCGCGAGCTGCAGGGCCTGCGTGCCCTGTGCCGGCACGGCGCAGCACAGCAGCGCCTCGCCCGCCGGCGCGGCGAAGCCGGGCCGCGCGGCGTAGGTCACCTCCCCTTGCAGCACGCGCGTGCTGCAGGTCCCGCAGCTGCCGCCGCGGCAGCCGAAGGCGGGCGCCAGGCCGCGCGCCTCGGCCACCGCGAGCAGGCTGCCGTCGCCGGGCTCCCAGCGTGCCTCCTTGCCCGATGCGGCAAACACGACGCGCACGGACTGCGCCGCGGGCGCGGGCAAGGCTGGCCCTGTCTCCTGCCCGGCGCCCCAGCGCCGCAGCCCGGACGGCCCGAAGGCCTCGGCGTGGACGCGTTCGTCGGGCACGTTCAAGCCGCGCAGGCCGTCGTAGCTGGCCTGCATGAAGGCCGCAGGCCCGCACAGGTAGAAATCGTGGTCGCCGAAGGGCAGCGTGGCCTGCAGCAAGGCCATGTCGATGCGGCCGGCGTGCTCGAAGTCGCGGCCGGGCTGCGCTGTGCCGGGCTGGCTCAGGCTGCGCACCCAGCGCACGCCGCCCTGCCCGGCTTCGACCAGTGCGGCGATCTCGGCATCGAACGGCCGCTCTTCCAAGGTGCGCGCCGACTGGAACAGCCAGGTCGGCCGCAGCGTGCGCGTGCGCCGCCCCTCGTGCACCACGTGGCGCAGCATGGCCAAGAGCGGCGTGATGCCGATGCCCGCGGCCAGCAGCACGGCATGGCGGCGCTGCGCCGCGTCGATGGTGAACGCGCCGGCGGGCGCCCGCGCCTCGAGCCGCGCGCCTTCGGCCAGCCCGTGCAGCAGGCTGGAGGCCGCGCCCTCCTTCTTGACGCTGATGCGGTAGCCGCCATCCGACGGCGCCTGCGACAGCGTGTAGCTGCGCGTCAGCTGCGTGCCGTCTGCCAGCCTGAGCCGCAGCGGCAGGTGCTGGCCGGCCTGCTGTGGCACGGCCGCGATGCCGTCGGCCGGCTCCAGGTGCAGCGAGCGCACGGTGGCGCTCTCCTGCACCGCGCGTGCCACACGGAACGGGCGCCACTGGCCGGCCAGTGCGGCGGCGGCCAGGCGCCGCTCGGCGTCCGGCCAGCTGCCCGTCATCGCGAGGTTGGGCGACCAGCCGTCGGCCGCCATCGTCCAGCGCAGGGGCAGCGCGTCGCGCCTGTACAGCACGCGGCGCGGCCTGAAGGTCCACAGCCGCTCCGCGCCCGCGAAGGCGGCGATCTCCGGCCCCTCCAGCAGCACGCGTGCCTCGCCCGTCATCTGCAGCAGGTCGCCGGTCGCCGGGTCGGCGAACACCAGCCCGGCCTTGGGATTGACGAGGAAGTTGCCCAGCGTCATGAAGAACAGGTTGCCCGAGAAGTCGGGGATGGTCAGCACGCCGTCCGCATCCACGCGCACGAAGCCGGGCTTGCCGCCGCGGTGCGAGGCATCGACCTGGCGCGTGCCGTCGGCGCGCTCGATGTAGGAGGCCACGTAGAAGGTGTCGGCGCCTTCGATGAGCGCGCGGGCCCGCGCATCCAGGCCCGTGCTCTCCACCACGGGCACGCGGCTGGGCTCGGCCGGGTCGCGCGCGAAGGCGAAGCTGCGGTTCTGGATGTAGCGCGGGCAGTTGCCGAAGCTCTGCGCGACCGCGATGTCGAAGCCGTCGTGGCTGCCGCGCCGCACCGTGCCGTTCAGCCGGTTGCGCCGGCGCGTCATGAGCTCGATGCCGAGCAGGCCCACGGCCTGGCCATCGTCCAGGCCCGCATCGGCCGGGTCGGCCGCGTCGCGCCTGTAC
>DATKFT010000659.1:0-1588 GCA_035544335.1 Pseudorhodoferax sp. | reverse complement strand
TTCGTCGCCGACCAGCACGTACCAGTCGAAGTCCAGCGGCACGACGAAGGAGCCACGCGGCCCGGCCACGGTCAGCGGCTGGCCGGGCGCGGCGTGGCGCGCCCAGTCGGCGGCCGGGCCCTCGCCGTGCAGCGCGAAGTCGACGACCAGCTCGCGCGCGGCCGTGTCGTAGCGGCGCGGCGTGTAGTCACGCGCCACGGCGCCCTCGCCGTTCGGGAAGAAGATCTTGACGTGGTCGTCGTATGAGGCGCTCACGAAATCGGCCAGGGCCTCGCCCTGGAACACCACGCGGCGCATCTGCGGACCCAGGATCTCGACACGCGCCACCTGCAGTTCGCGGCGCTTGATGTCGTGGCGGACACGCTGCACCTGGCGCGGTGCAAGGGTTTCAGAAGTCATTGGATATCTTGGAGATGGTTGATAATGTCCCCAATCATGCGTGAATCAGTTGATAAGGTCAACCGTTACGGCCGCCATACCCCTGTCGATGACGAGGTTCTGGAGCTCGTGCACCAGGTCATGCACCAGTTCCGCTCGCAGCTGTTCCAGTCCCTGCGCCAGGGCGCCTACGAACTCACGCACATGGAAAGCAAGGTGCTCGGCTTTTACGCACGCCATCCCGGCGCCACCCAGCGCGACCTCGTGGAACACACGGGGCGCGACAAGGCGCAGCTGGCACGCCTGATCAAGGGCCTGCGCGAGCGTGGTCTGCTGCAAGGCGAAGCCGACACCGTCGACCGGCGCAACGTGCGCCTGCAGCCCACGGCCGAGGGCCTGGCCATCCAGCACGCGCTGCGCGAACAGGCCAAGGCGCTGGAAGCCCAGGCCGTGGTGGGAATGGCGCAAGAAGAAAGGGCCCAGCTGCTCGCGCTGCTGCGCCGCGTGCAGGACAACCTGAACCGCTGATCAGTCGCGCAAGACGTGCAGCACCTCGGAGCGAAACTCCCGGGCATACAGGATGAGGACCACGGCGCCCGTCGCCACCACGAAGGCCAGCGAGGAGAAGAACCAGGCCGTGGCCGCGAACGACATGTAGTAGGCGCGCACGCCGCCGTTGAAGGTCTCGGCCGCCATGCCCAGCATCTTGCCGGCGCGGTCGGCGAAATGCTGGCGGTCGAACTTGCCGGCCGCGAAGTCCTTGGGATCGGGCATGGAGCCGATCACGAGCGCCGCGAAGGTGTACTGCCGCATCGACCAGGTGAAGCGGAAGAAGGCGTAGACGAAGATGCCCGTCAGCAGCATCACCTTGAGGTCGAACACCAGCACCGAGGTGCGCACCGCGAACGGGATCTCGCGCACGAACTCCGAGGCCTTGTCGGTGGCGCCCAGCAGCGCCAGCAGGCCGCCGATGATGATGATGGTGGTCGAGGCGAAGAACGAGGGGCTGCTGGACAGGCCCTGCACGATGATGCCGTCCAGCACGCGCGGATCGCGCGCCGTGGCCTGCTCCATCCAGTAGCGGCGGTAGCGGTTGGTGGTCTGCAGCAGCGTGGCCCGTGAGGTGCTGCCCGAAAAGTAGGCATAGCCCAGCCACAGCCCGAAAAACCACAGCAGGGCCAGCCAGTCGTACCAGGGCAGAAACATGAGC
>DATKFT010000658.1:0-4318 GCA_035544335.1 Pseudorhodoferax sp. | reverse complement strand
CACCGCCAGCGCGGGGTCGAAGCGGTCGGCGCGCGCGCGCAGCGCCTCGGACACGGCATCGGGCGGCGTGCCGCTGGGGGCGGAGGGGGCGGTGGGCCGGGGCCGTGCCGCCCCCACGCGCGGCAGTCCGTCCGGCGCGGGCACGGACGGGGCGGGCTGCGGTGCGGCCAGCAGCTCGGTGACGACGAGCGCATCGTCGCCCTCGACGCGCGGGCGCACGGCCTGCTCCAGCTGGCCCTGGCTGGCCGCCTGCAGCAGCGCGTTGACGTCCTTGCGCACGGCCACCACGAGCTCGCGGAACTCCAGCCGCGCATCGGCATCGCCATCGCCGCGCACGGCGTTGAGCAGGGCCTGGCCGAACAGCGTGTGCGGCTGGCCCGGCACCTGGTAGGCCTGCATGCCGGGCGAGGTGGCGGCCAGCGAGGCGGCCGTGCGCGGCACCTGGGTGCCGGCCTCCAGCAGCGGAAAGCAGGTGTGGGCCGTGGCGCCGCGCGCCACCAGCGGCGAGAACTCGTTGCGGCAGGCGTCGATGAGCGCGAGGTGCTCGCCCACGGGGCTTTGCTCCATCCAGTCCTGCAGCTCGCGCGTGCTGACGCAGTTCTGCAGCTGCGGCGCGCCGGGGTCGGGGTCCAGGTAGTCGCTGGGCAGCAGCAGCGCGCGCCAGTTGGACTGCACGCCATGGCCGCTGAAGAAAAACAGCGTGCGGCTGTGGCGTGCGGCCGCGGGTGCGCTGGGCAGCTGCCCGGTCCAGCGCTGGATGGCCTTGACCAGCGTGGCGTGGTCGGCCGGCGCGTAGTGCACGAGGCCGCGCGCGTCGAAGCCGGCCTTCTCCTGGGCCGTGGGCGCCAGCAGCAGCTGGCACCAGACCAGCGGCAGGCCCTCGTGCCGAAAACCCGCGCGCAACCAGTCGAACAGGCTGGCCGCGGTGTTGGCCGAGGCACCCAGCTGGCCCAGGCCGAAGGATTCGGGCGCGGGCGCGCTGCCGCCCTCCAGGTGCGGGTAGGCGCTGACGCCGGCCAGCAGCGCATACAGGCCGGGCATGCCGCTCTGCCATTGCGGATCGCGCCACAGGCCGGCGGTGTTGGCGACGGGTTCCAGGGCCATGGGCTCTCCTAGGCGTAGCGGGGCGGCAGGGGGGGCGGGCCGCTCAGGGCCGCCGGCGCGGCGCGGCCGGCCGCGCGCGCCCAGTCGGCGGGCGCGAGCAGTTCGAGCGCGAGCCGGCATTGCGCGCCGGCCGTGGCCAGCTGCAGTTCGAGCGCCTGGGCCGTCGCGGGTGCGATGGGCTGCGCCGTGCCGTCGGCCGCCTGCAGCGCGGTGAGCTGGAAGTCGGGCGGCAGCGCGATGCGGGCGGCGCTGCCGCGCGCGCGGTCGTACAGCTCCACCGCGGCGCCGGGCCCGTCCTCCGCGTCCTGCCAGAAACCCAGCCACAGCGCCTCGCCGTCGCCGCAGGGCACGCACAGCCGCTCGCCGGCGCGGTGCAGCGGCGCCACGCCCCAGCTGCGCAGCCGCGCGCCGGCCTGCCAGTGGGCCAGGCCGATGCGGTGCACGCGCATGCGCAGGCCCTGGAAGACCAGCAGCTCGCGCTGCAGCGCGAGCTGCATCTCAGTTGTCCACGGCGCTGTGCGCCACCCGCATCGCACGAAACCGGCTCGCAAGCAGCGGCTCGAGAGGCCGCGGAGCAGGCCATGCCAGCAGACGCCGCGGAACTGGCTCTGCCAGGCCGCAGGCGGCGCCCCCTGGAGGGGGTATGGGACTTCTACACGCAGTGAGAAGTCCAAACGGGGGTGGTTTCATCTCAAGCGTAGAGCTTGCGGATGGTGGCGGCATCGCCGGCCGACAGCTTCCACGAGGGCATGAAACTCTTGCCGTTGGTGGTCCAGTGGGCCGGGATCGTGTAGATCATGACCGAGACGCTGTCGAAGTCGGTCGTGACCGTGGTGGAGGCGTCGAACCTGGCGAACACGTTGTGCGCGATGGTCGCGTCGTCCCAGAAGTTGGGCGCACCGCCCAGGTCGGCCTTGACCGCGGCCTTGTCCCAGTCGACGCGCGCGCCCGGGTGGTTGTGCTCGTGCAGCAGGCCCAGCGCGTGGCCGAACTCGTGGATGACCACGCTGGAAAAGTCCTGCTCGGGCGTGTCCAGCGTGGCCCAGCCCAGGTTCATGGTGGGCTGCGTGCTCGCGATGCCGCGGGCGTCCGTGCCCACATAGGACCAGGAGCCGGCCGCGGGGTCGAAGCCGATGCGGATGTCGCCGGCCTCGTTGGCGCCGGCCGGCTGCAGCTGGAGCCGTACGCCGTCCAGGAGCCAGGACTGCGCGGCCTGCAGCGTGCGCTTGTGCAGCGCCGCGCTGCCCTGCAGGAAGCGCACCTTGAGCAGCTTGTCGCGTGGCCACAGCTTGTCCTTGGCCGCCACGCCCATGGGCGTGAGCTGCGTGGGGCTGCCCGCCACGCGCTGGCCGCCGTCGATGTCGACGGCCGTGCAGATCCATTGCTTGCGTTCTTCGCTCATCGTGGGCTCCTCAGACCGTGCGTGCAGCCGCGGCGGGCCGCCGGGACCGATTGTGCGGCGCGCACGCGCGTTCGCAATCCACAGACTGGGGGAACGCTGCCGCATCCTGGATAATGCGAACCATTCCTATTTATTCAATTGCCGCAGCCACCGCGCAGCCGGCCGTCCCGTGTTCGAGCGCTACTACCGAGAATTGCTGAACTTCTGCGCGCGGCTGACCCGGGACCGCGACGCCGCGGCCGATGCGGTGCAGGAGAGCTATGCGCGCGTGCTGGCCATCGAGCGCTCCAGCGTGCCGATCCACGCGCCGCGCGCGCTGCTGTACCAGACGGCCCGCCATGTGCTGGTGGACCAGCACCGGCGCGCGCTGCTGCGCGCGCACGAGGCGCTGGACGCCACCGGGCAGCCGGAGCCTGCGGCGCCCGACGCGCAGGATCCGCAGGCGCAGGCGATCTCGGCCCAGGCCGTGCAGGCCTATGTGGCGACCATCGAGGCCTTGCCGCCGCGTTGCCGCGAGGCCTTCGTGCTGCACGTGTTCGACGGGCTGTCGCATGCCGAGATCGCCGCGCGCATGGGCGCTTCCGTCAGCATGGTCGAAAAGCACATCGCCCGGGGCCGGCTGGCGTGCCGCGCCTGTGAGCGCGCGCTGCAGGGGCTGGCGCCCGAGCCCCCGCCGCAAGCGCGCCCTGGGGTGCGTCGATGAAAATTCCCAGCAGGCCGCGCAAGGACCCGGCCACCCCGTACGACGCCCCGCCAAGCACCATGCGCCAAGCCGCTCCGCCAACCGACGCCGCGTCCGCCCAGGACGCCGCGGATGCGCGCGCGTTCGAGGACTACGCGCGCGGCCAGGACGCCGCGCAGCTGCAGGCGGCGCTGTGGGCCACGCGGCGCAGCGAACCGCTGGATGCCGAGGCCCAAGCCCGCTTCCAGGCCTGGCTGGCGCAGGATGCCGGCCACGCAGCGCTGTACGCCGAGTTCGCGCAGGGCCTGGTCGGCGTGCAGGCCCTGCCGCAGGCCCAGGTCCAGGCCTTGAAGGCCGGCCTGCGCGGCAATGCCACGCCGGCCGGCGCAGGCCGCGCTGCGGCGCCGCGGCGCGCCGGGTGGCAGCGTGGGCACCCGGGCTGGTCACGCTGGGTGCCGCAGCTCGCGCTGGTGCTGCTGCTCGTCGCAGGCGGCTGGCTGGGCTGGGACCACTGGCGCGGCCTGCCCACCTTCGAGCGCGACTACGCCACCGCGCGCGGCCAGCAGCTGAGCCTGGAACTGCCGGACGGCAGCACGCTGCACCTGGACGCCGCCACGCGCGTGGCCGTGCAGCTGTACCGGCAGCGCCGCGAAGTGCGGCTGCTCGAAGGCCAGGCCTTGTTCGCCGTCAGCCACCGGCCGCAGCAGCCGTTCGACGTGCTGGCCGGCGGCCTGCGCGTCACGGTGCTCGGCACGCGCTTTTCCGTGCGCCACACGCAGACCGGCATCGCCGCGGGCACCACGCGTGTGGCGGTCGAGTCGGGCCGGGTCCACGTCGCGCCGGCCGGGCCGCCGCAGGGCGCGGGCATGGGCATGGGCATGGGCATGGGCGTGGATTTGGCCGCAGGGCAGGGTGTGGACGCGGATCCCGAGGGGCGGCTCGAGGCCGTCGCACAGCTGGCCTCCCAGGGTGTCGCACCCTGGCGCCAGGGCCGCGTGCATTTCGAGGATGCGCCCCTGGCCCAGGTGCTGGCCGAGTTCGAACGTTACGGCGACACCGGCCTGGTGCTGCGCGACCCCGCGCTGGGCGCGCTGCGCCTGGGCGGCAGCTTCGACCTGCGGCAAAGCGGT
>DATKFT010000657.1:0-3000 GCA_035544335.1 Pseudorhodoferax sp. | reverse complement strand
GAACCGGCCATGGCCGCGACGACGGGCTTGCTCAGCGCGAGCCGGGTGGGGCCCATCGGTCCGGGCGGGCCGGGCGGCGTGCTGTGCTGCGGGTCGAAGTCCAGCGCCCGGGCCAGGTGGTCGGCCGTGGCCATGGCGTCGCCACCCCCGGCCAGCGCGGCGCCGGCCTGCAGGTCCCAGCCCGCGCAGAACTGGCCACCCGCGCCATGCAGCACGGCGACGGCCGCGTCGGGGTCGGCCTCGAAGGCCACGAAGGCCGCATGCAGCGCGGCGGCCGTGGCCGCGTCGACCGCGTTGCGCCGCGCGGGCCGGTCCAGCGTGACGAGCGTGACCGCGCCGTCGCGGCGGCTTTGAACAGAGGGATCCATACAAACCATTAGACGGGCCGCGGGATGGGGATTTATGCGGAACAACCCTGAGAGCCGCGGTGGCCGGCCACGATATAACCCCCAGCACAACAGCAGGGGGAACCGGGTGCAGTTCGTCCAACTCGTGGTCAGTGGTATCGCGCAAGGCTGCATCTATGGCTTGATCGCCCTGGGTTTCGTGCTCATCTACAAGGCCACGGAGACCGTGAGCTTCGCGCAGGGCGATCTCATGATGCTGGGCGCCTTCGCGGGCCTGGCCGCGATGACCTGGCTGGGCCTGGGGTTCTGGGTGGCGGTGCTGTGCGCGGTGGTGGCCGTGGCCCTCTTGGGCATGCTGCTCGAGCGCGTGGTGATCCGGCCCATCCTGGGCCAGCCCGCGTTCTCCATCGTCATGCTGACGATCGGCATCGGCTACGTGGCGCGCGGCCTCATCACCATGGTGCCGGGCATCGGCACCGAGACGCACACGCTGCCCGTGCCCTACAAGGACGAGATCTTCCGCCTGGGCGCGCTGGTGCTCAACGCCGAGCAGCTCGTGGTGATCGCGGCCACGGCGTTGCTGTGCGGCCTGCTGTTCGCGCTGTTCCGCTACAGCAAGCTGGGCATCGCGATGCAGGCGTCCTCGCAGAACCAGCTGGCGGCCTACTACATGGGCATTCCGGTGCGCCGGCTCAACGGCCTGGTCTGGGGCCTGGCGGCGGCCGTGGCGGCGCTGGCCGGCCTGCTGCTGGCGCCCATCACCTTCGTGCACGCCAACATGGGCTTCATCGGGCTCAAGGCCTTTCCGGCGGCCGTGGTGGGCGGCTTCGGCAGCCTGCCCGGCGCCATCGTGGGCGGCGTGCTGATCGGCGTGGTGGAGTCGCTGGCCGGCTTCTACCTGCCCGACGGCTTCAAGGACACGGCGGCCTACATCGTGGTGCTGCTGATGCTCATGGTGCGGCCCAACGGCTTGTTCGGCGATCGACTGCGGAAGAAAGTATGAAACCGATGCCCCCACGCCCATCGCCACGCCTGCCACAGCCCTGCGCCAGGGTGCCGTCCGCCCTGGGGGCGGCCCGGCGGGCGCACTGACATGCGTTTCCTGTTCAAGACCAGCTACGCCCAGGACATCGCGCTGGCCAAGCACGCAGGCCACCGCTTCTGGTATGGCCTGTTGCTCGTGGCGCTGCTGCTGGCGCCCCTGGCCCTGCCCGAGTACTGGCTGGCGCAGCTGACCTTCGTGCTGATCTACGGCATCGCGGGCCTGGGCCTCATGCTGCTGTCGGGCTTCACGGGGCAGTTCTCGCTGGGCCATGCGGCCTTCCTGGGCGTGGGGGCCTACACGCAGGGTGTGCTGACCGGCATGGGCTGGCCGTTCCCGCTGGCCATGCTCATGGCGGCCCTGCTGTCGGCCGCGGTCGGCGTGGTCGTGGGCCTGCCCGCGCTGCGCGTCAAGGGCATCTACCTGGGCATGGCCACGCTGGCCTTCGGCGTGATCGTCGAGGAGGTGCTCGCGCGCTGGGAGAGCGTGACCGGCGGCAACGCCGGCCTGCACGTGAAGGCGCCCACCCTGGGCGGCGTGGCGCTGGACAGCGGCTGGGGCTTTTACTTCCTGTGCCTGGCGCTCGCGGTGCTGGCCACGCTGGCCATCCTGAACCTGCTGCGCTCGCCCACGGGGCGCGCCTTCGTCGCGATCCGCGACTCGGAGGTCTCGGCGCAGAGCATGGGCATCCACCTGGCGCACTACAAGACGCTGTCGTTCGCGCTGTCGGCCGCGCTGGCCGGCGTGGCCGGTGCGCTGTACGCGCACAAGCTCAGCTTTCTGTCGCCCGAGCAGTTCAGCGTGCTGCAGTCCATCGACCTCTTGCTGATGGTCGTGATCGGCGGCCTGGGCTCGGTGCACGGCGCCTTTCTGGGCGCGGTGTTCCTGATTTCCATGCCGCAGCTGATCGCGCTGGGCAAGGGCTACCTGCCCGAGGCCATCGGCATGGCGCCGGGGCTGCAGGGCTTCGTCTACGGGCTGGTGCTGATCGTGTTCGTGCTGTTCGAGCCGCTGGGGCTGTACGGGCGCTGGCTCAAGGTCCGCACCTACTTCTCGATGTTCCCGTTCTACCGCAAGGGCATGTTCAAGCGGCAGAAGTCGTTCCAGAAATCCGAGAGGTTGAAATGAGCCGCGCCGGGCCGTCCCAAGGTGCGCAAGCCCCCGCGGGGGGCCGCGCAGTACACGAAGTGACAGGCGTGGGGGCCACGAGCACCGCCGGGCCGCCCCAAGGTGCGAAGGCCCCCCTGGGGGGCAGCGCAGGACACGAAGTGACAAGCGTGGGGGCCATGAACACCCCGCTGTTGCAGGTCCAGGACGTCAGCGTGCGCTTCGGCGGCGTGCTGGCCGTCAACCGCGTGGGCTTCGAGGTGCGCGAGGGCGAGGTGTTCACGCTGATCGGCCCCAACGGCGCGGGCAAGACCACGGTGTTCAACCTGATCAGCCGCATCTACACGCCGACCACGGGCGAGATCCTGTACCGCGGCGCGTCGCTGACGGCCCAGGCGCCGCACCGCATCGCCGCACTGGGCATCGCGCGCACCTTCCAGAACATCGAGCTGTTCGAGCACGCCACCGTGCTGCACAACCTGTTGATCGGCCGCCACACGCACC
>DATKFT010000656.1:0-19501 GCA_035544335.1 Pseudorhodoferax sp. | reverse complement strand
GGAGCGCGGCGACCGCGGCAAGCAGGGTACGGGCCTGGGGCTCACGATCGTGCAGGGCATCGTCGGCGCGCACATGGGCAAGGTGGAGGCGCTGCCGGGTCCGGACGGCGTGGGCACCACGATCCGGCTCAGCCTGCCGATGGACCCCGCGTAGAAGGACGGCAGCATGGCAGCAACGGGCGACCCGATCTCCACCACACCGGCACCGCGCGTGCTGGTGATCGACGACGAACCGCAGATCCGCAAGTTCATCGACATCAGCCTGCGCTCGCAGGGCTATGCGACGCTGCTGGCCGCGACCGGCCAGGAGGGCCTGAGCCTTCTGGCCAGCAAGGGCGCCGACATCGTGGTGCTGGACCTGGGCCTGCCGGACCGCGACGGCCGGGACGTGCTCCAGGAGCTGCGGCAGTGGTCGCGCGTGCCCGTGATCGTGCTGACCGTACGCTCGGGCGAGGAGGAAAAGGTGGCCTTGCTCGATGCCGGCGCGAACGACTACGTGACCAAGCCCTTCGGCATCGCCGAGCTGCTGGCGCGCGCGCGCGTGCTGCTGCGCAACGCGGCGCGCGCCGAGGGTGCCGAGGGCGCGGGGCCGGCCTACGACGACGGCACGCTGCGCATCGACCTGGCCCGCCGCGAGGTGTCGCTGCACGGCCATCCCGTCGCGCTGACGCGCAAGGAGTTCGCGCTGCTGGCCATGCTCGTGCAGCACGCCGACCGGCTCATCACGCAGACGCAGCTGCTGCGCGAGATGTGGGGGCCGACGCACGAGGAGGATGCGCACTACCTGCGCGTGCTGGTCGGCAAGCTGCGCCACAAGCTCGGCGACGCGGCCGCGGCGCCGCGCTACATCATCACCGAGCCCGGCGTGGGCTTGAAGTTCGTCACGGACCGCAGCCAGCCGCCCTGAGTTTTGTTGATGCCATCTTTGCGCGCGCAAGGCCAGAATTTGCAGCGCCTTGATGCCGGGCAGCGCACACTGAACTCTTCGCTTGACCCGACAGGAAATGCATGGCTTACGCCGCGTACCAGGAGTTCTCCCACCCAGCTGCGCCCGCCCGCGTGCAGCCGGCCCAGGTCCTCGACATCACCGTTCCGCTGGCGAACGCCGACGCGGTCCGGCGTGCGCTGCGCGCATGCGGCGAGGCCGGCATCCTGGGCTGCGAGCCCTTGCTGCGCCCGCGCGCTGCCTGCGCGGACTCCCTGCCACGGGTCAGGTTCTCCGTGCTGCTGCCCGCAGCCTGCCTGGACCAGGTGTCCGCTCTGGTGCTGGCCTGCACGCAGGATGGGGAGTTCGGTGCCGTGATGAGCTGGCGCGCGCATCTGGCGCGGCGCGGGCTGCCGCACGGCGGCTGAGCGCGCAGCGCGGTCTTGCCGCAGCGCAGCGGCCTCAGGCGACCGCAGCCGCCGCCGCAGCTGGCGCCACCCGCCGCGCGATCTCCTGCTGCATGCAGGCCGCGATCTGCGCGTAGACGGGCTGCACGCGGAACATCGGCCCGCCCACCAGCACGGCCAGTTGCCGGTCCTCCAGCGGCAGCGGCATGGCCACGCCGCCCAGGTCGGGCGAGAACTCGGCCGCACTCTCGAACCAGCCGCGCTGCTGCGAGCGCGCGATCTCCTCTTCCACCGAGGCCACGCTGAGCAGCGTGCTGGCGGTGTGGCGCTCGAACGGCGCCTTGCGCAGCACGGCCGCGCGCTCGGCCTCGGGCAGGAGCGACAGCAGCGCGCGGCCCGTGGCCGTCACGTGCAGCGGCACCTGCTTGCCGATCGGCGCGCTGTAGCGCACCGCGTGCGGCGACTCGATGGTGTCCACGAACAGCGCATGCGGGCCGCTCACGGCGGCCAGCACCACGGTCTCGCCCGTGCGCTCCCACAGCGCCTGCAGCAGCGCATGCAGGTGCGCGGGAATCGGCGCCTCGCGCTCGATGCGCTGGATCAGCTGCGCCCAGCGCGGCGAGGGGTAGTAGCCGTCGCGCGCGCGCGGCTCGTACAGGTAGCCACGGCTGACCAGCGTGCCGAGCAGGTTGAAGGTGCTCGAGCGCGGCCAGCCGAAGTGGCGCGAGATCTCCGCGAGCGTGGCGGCGCGGCCATGCTCGGCGAAGAACTCGATCAGTTCCAAGACATTGGCGACCTGTCTGACGTCCACGAAAACACCTGCCTGCTCGAACGGTTGAACCGCGGAAAGTCTACCCGGCTCACCCGGGAGCACCGGGAGCACCGGCACCACCGGAGTCGCCTGGCCCACCGGGCGCCTCCCCGCCCTGCCCCACCCCGCCGCGTGCCAGGATGCGGCGCGCCTGCACCGCGTGCGGGCGGTCGACCATCTGCCCGTCCAGCAGCACCACGCCGGCGCCGTCGCCCTGGCCCGCCAGCGCGTCGAGCACCGCGCGCGCCCAGGCCAGCTCGGCGGCCGTGGGCGCGAAGGCCGCATGGATGGGCGCGCACTGCGCGGGATGGATCGCGGCCTTGGCGCCGAAGCCGTCGATGCGCGCCTGCCGGGCCTCCTGCGCCAGGCCCTCGCCGTCGCCGACATCGGTGAACACGGCGTCGATGGCCTGCACGCCGGCCGCGGCCGCGCCCAGCAGGCACAGGTCGCGCGCGAGCCGGAACGGGCTGCGGTAGGCGCCGGCCTCGCGGTTGGCGCTGGCGCCCAGCGCACCGGCCAGGTCCTCGCCGCCCCACATCAGGCCCCACAGGCGCGGGCTGCAGCCCGCGTAGCTGGCCATGGACAGCACGGCCTGCGGCGTCTCGGTGGCCACGGCCACGATGCGCGTGGCGCCCGGCGGCAGGCCCAGCGCGGCCTCGGCGCCGTCCAGCATGTGGGCCAGGCGGCGCACCTCGTCGCCGCCCGCGCACTTGGGCAGCACGAGGCCGTCGGGCCGGCCGGCCATGACCGCGCCCAGGTCCTGCGGCAGCAGGCCCGTGTCGAACGCGTTGACGCGCACATAGACCTGCTGGCGCCCGCGCGCGGCCTGCAAGGCCTCGCGTGCGAGCGCGCGCGCAGCCTCCTTGCGCGGCATGGCCACGGCATCCTCCAGGTCCAGGATCAGCGCGTCGGCCTCGGCGCTGCGCGACTTCTCGATCTTGCGCGGGCTGTCGGCCGGCACGAACAGGAACGAACGCATTCAGCTCTCCTCTTTCTCTTCAGCTCCGGCGCGGCCCAGCACGCCGTTCTCCTCCAGGGCCTGCAGCCGCGCCGGCGCCATGCCCCAGGCGCGCGCCAGCGCGGCGCCGCCGGCGCCGGGCGCAGGCGGCAGGCCGTCGATGGCCCCGGGCGTGCGCGACAGCCGCGGCGCGGGCGCGGGCTGCGCCACGCCGCCATGCTGCTGCACCACACCGCGCGCGGCCAGGTGCGCATGGCTGGCCATGCGATCGGTGGGCAGCACCGGCGTCACGCAGGCGTCGCTGCCCTCCAGCAGCGCACACCAGCCGGCCTGGGTGCGCGTGGCGAACAGCGCGGCCAGACGCTCACGCGCCTGCGGCCAGCTGGCGGGGTCGTCCAGCGCGTCCAGGCTGCCCGCGGGCAGGCCCGCGCGCTCGGCGAAGGCCGCGCGGAACTTGCGCTCGATCGCGCCGAAGGCGATGTACTCACCGTCGGCGCAGCGGTACACGTCGTAGTGCGGCGCACCGCTGTCCAGCAGGTTGCTGCCGCGCCCGGCACCGTGCAGGCCGGCCGCCTGCAGGCCGAACTGGGGCGCCATGAGCAGCGCCGCGCCTTCGACCATGGCCGCGTCGACGACCTGGCCGCGGCCCGAGGCCGCGCGCTCCACGAGCGCACTGGCGATGCCGAAGGCCAGGCTCAGCGCGCCGCCCGCGTAGTCGCCCAGCAGGTTCAGCGGCGGCGTGGGCGGCTGGCCCGCGCGCCCGATCGCGTGCAGCGCGCCCGACAGCGCGATGTAGTTGAGGTCGTGCCCGGCCGCGCCGCGCAGCGGTCCGCTCTGGCCGAAGCCCGTGATGCGGCCATAGACCAGCGCGGGCCGGCGCGCGAGGCAGGCCTCGGGCCCCAGGCCCAGGCGCTCCATGACGCCGGGGCGAAAGCCCTCGAGCAGCACGTCGGCACTGGCCGCGAGGTCCAGCGCGAGCGCCACGCCCTCGGGGCGCTTCAAGTCCACGGCCAGCGAGCGCTTGCCGCGGTGCACGAGCTCGTAGCGGCGCGGCCGCGCGAGCCCCACGTCGGCCGGCGTGCGGCGCTCCAGCAGCAGCACCTCGGCGCCCATGTCGGCCAGCAGCATGCCGCACATCGGGCCCGGGCCGATGCCGGCGAACTCCAGCACGCGGATGCCCGCGAGCGGGCCTTGTCGGGTCCTGGTCATGCCATGTCTCCCCAGGGCGATGCGCGCCAGGCGCGTTCCAGCTCGTCGCGGAAGGCCGGCGCGGCGATCGCGATCAGGCGCCGCGCGCGCTCGGCCAGCGTGGCATGGCGCAGGTCGGCCACGCCGTACTCGGTGACCACCAGGTCGGCGTCGGCGCGGCCCAGCGTGGCCGGGCCGTCCAGCGCGGCCACGATGCGGCTGGCGCGCCCGCCCGCGGCCGTCGCCGGCAGCACGGTGATGGCGCGCCCGCCCTCGCCGAAGCGCGCGGCCCGCGTGAACTCCACGAGCCCGCCGATGCCGCCGCGCTGGCGCCCACCCACGGCCTCGCAGTTGACCTGGCCCGACAGGTCGACCTCGAGCGCCGCGTTGATGGTGCGCAGCGCATGCAGCCGCGCGAGCACCTGCGCGCCATGCGTGTAGCCGGACTCGCGCACCTGCACGGCCGGGTTGTCGTGCACCCAGCGGTACAGCGCGGCACCGCCGATCACGGTGTTGGCCACGCTGATGCCCGCGTCCATGCCTTTGCGCGTGTTGGTCAGTGCGCCGCCCTGCACGAGCCGCGCGGCCGTGTCGCCCAGCACGCCCGAATGCAGGCCCAGGTCGCGGTGGCCGGCCAGCCCGGCCAGCACCGCGTCGGGCAGCGTGCCGATGCCGGTCTGCAGCGTCGCGCCGTCGGGCACCAGCGCGGCCACATGGCCCGCGATGGCCAGGGCCACGGCATCGGCCGGCTGCTCGGGCAGCGTGAGCGGCGCCTGCTGCGCGTGCACCCAGTGGTCCACGCGCAGGTCTTCGGGCAGTTCGGCACCGTGCGTCCACGGCACGCCGGGGTTCAGCTCGACCACCAGCACGCGCGCGCGGCGCGCCGCGGCCAGCGTGTAGTCGTGCGCCAGGCCCAGGCTGGGCCGGCGCCCGGCCGGGCCCGGCGCGGCCTGCAGCAGCACCACGTCGGCCCCGAGCAGGCCGCTGGCAAAGCGCGCCGAGAGCAGGCCGTAGGGCTCGGGCAGCACGTCGAGCAGCCGGCGGTCGGCCAGCGCGGCGTTGCGGCCCATGGCGCCATAGGCCAGAAAGCGCATGCCCGGCGGCAGCGTGCCGGCGAAGGTGTCGGACAGCGTGGTGCCCAGGAACACCTGCAAGGGCAGCGCACCGGCCTCGGCCAGCAGCTTGCGCGTGAGCGTGAGCGGCTCGGCCGCGGTCTGGCCGCAGACCACGCGGTCGCCGGGGCGCAGCAGCGCGCCGAGGTCCAGCGCGTCGGCGGCGACCGGGGCGATGGGCATGATCGCGCGGCTCACGGGACGCGCCTCCGGCGCGGCAGGGATGCGGCGCTCATCCCGCCGTCGCGACGGCCACGGGCTGGCGGCGCATGAAGGCCGCGCGCTGGCAGATGCAGACCACCTCGCCGCGCTGGTTGTAGCCGCGGTGCTCGAAGTCCACGATGCCGGCCTCCGGCCGCGACTTGGACGCGCGCACGGCCGCCACCGTGGTCTCCACGCGCAGTGTGTCGCCCGCGAACACGGGCTTGGGAAAGCGCACCTCGCGCATGCCCAGGTTGCCGATCGTGGTGCCCAGCGTGGTCTCGCTGACCGACAGGCCGATCACGAGCGCCAGCGTGAAGGTGCTGTTGACCAGCGGGCGGCCGAACTCGGTGGCCGCGGCGAACTCCACGTCCAGGTGCAGCGGCTGCGGATTCATGCTCAGCACGGTGGCCAGCAGGTTGTCGGTCTCGGTCACGGTGCGCGTGGTCGCGTGGCGGAACAGGTCGCCGGGTTGGAACTGCTCGAAGAAAAGGCCTGCCATGGATGCTCCGGTGCAAAGGGGGGTGAAGAAGAAAAAGAAGAAGGAGGGCCGCCTCAGCGCGGCGGGGCCGTGCCGTCCACGGTCGCGCCGCTGGCCAGCATGGCCGCGATCTGCGGCTCGTCCAGGCCGGCCTCGCGCAGCACCTGCAGGCTGTGCTCGCCCACGCGCGGCGGGTGGCGCCGGATCGAGACCTCGGCCGTACTCCAGCTGGTGCTGGGCCGCATCTGGCGGATCCGGCCTTCGGACGGGTGCTCGGTCTCGTCGAAGAAGCCCACGGCCCGCAGGTGCGGATCGTCCAGCAGGTCGCCGATGGCCTGCACGCGCGCGCAGGGCACCTCGTGCGCGCGGCACAGCGCAAGCCACTCCTCGGTGCCGCGCGTGGCGAAGATCTCGGCCAGTTCGCGGTAGGTGGCGTGGTAGTTGCGCGCACGCCCGGCCTGCTGGCCCATCCAGGGATGGCGGGCCAGTTCCTCGGCGCGCCCGATCGCGGCGTAGAACGCGCGGAACTGCTTGTCGTTGTAGGGCGTGGCCGCGATGTAGCCATCCAGCGTGCGGTAGGGGCGGCGGTAGGGCGTCAGCAGCCGCTCGTAGCCTGCCTCGCCGGCCGCGGGCACGAAGGCCTCGCCGCCCAGGTGGTCGCCCAGCACGGTCTGCACCAGGGTCTCGAACATGGGCACCTCGACCGCCTGGCCGCGCCCCGTGCGCTCGCGCATGAACAGCGCGGCGATCGCGGCGTGCGCGGCGGTCAGCCCCGTGATGCGGTCGGCCATGGTCATGGGCACGAAGGCCGGCTCCGCGTGGCCGGCCTGCAGGAACAGGCCCGACACGCCGGCGCCGGCCTGGATGATGTCGTCGAAGGCCGGCTGGTTGGCGTAGGGCCCGCCGCTGCCATAGCCCACGAGCGCGATGTAGACGATGGACGGGTTCACGGCGCGCAGGTCCTCGTAGGCCAGGCCGGCCCGTGCCATGGCCTGCGGCCGCACGTTGTGGATGAACAGGTCGGCGTCCGCGCACAGGCGCAGCACGGCCGCGTGGCCGGCAGGCTGCTTGATGTCCAGCACCACGCTGCGCTTGTTGCGGCCGTTGGCCAGGTACATGGAGCCCATGCGCGGCGAGCGCGCGGCGCCCGCGTGCCGCATCACGTCGCCCTCGGCCGGCTCGACCTTGACGACGTCGGCACCGTAGTCGCCCAGCACCTGGGTGGCCACGGGCCCCATTAGCACCGTGCTCATGTCGATCACGCGCACCCCCTGCAGCGGGCCGCCGCTGGCGTCCTGCTCCGACCCGGTCTCGTTTTCACTCATCACATTCATGACCATGAACAAAGAAAAACATTGGTGGCGATTTGGCCATCTCCTGGCGATCCTCGGCATTAGTGTTCCTACCTATGTTTGATTTGTTCATGTTGATGAATGATTCAGCCCGAATCTCCACTCACCCTGCCTCTCCATGAACTTCCAGCCCAGCGACGAACAGCGGTCCATCCGCGACTCCATCCAGAAGATCTGCGCCCAGTTCGACGATGCCTACTGGCTTGAGCGCGACCGCGAGGGCGGCTTCCCCGAGGCCTTCGTGGGCGCGCTGGCGCGCGACGGCTGGCTGGGCATCTGCATCCCCGAGGCCTATGGCGGCGCCGGCCTGTCCATCGCGGACGCCGCGGTCATGATGCAGACCATCGCGCGCTCGGGCGCCGGCATGTCGGGCGCCTCGGCCGTGCACATCAACGTGTTCGGCCTGAACCCCGTGGTGGTGTTCGGCAACGAGGAACAGAAGCAGCGCATGCTGCCGCCCATGGCGCGCGGCGAGGTCAAGACCTGCTTCGCCGTGACCGAGCCCAACACGGGCCTGAACACCACGCAGCTCAAGACGCGCGCCGTGCGCCGTGGCGATCACTACGTGGTCAATGGCCAGAAGGTCTGGATCTCCACCGCGCAGGTGGCCGACAAGATGCTGCTGCTGGCGCGCACCACGCCGCTGGAGGAGGTCAAGCAGCCCACGCACGGGCTCACGCTGTTCTACACCGACCTGGACCGCAGCCGCATCGACGTGCGCGAGATCGAGAAGATGGGCCGCAAGTGCGTGGACTCCAACGAGCTGTTCATCCAGGACCTGGAGATCCCCGTGGAAGACCGCATCGGCGAGGAAGGCCGCGGCTTCGAATACATCCTGCACGGCATGAACCCCGAGCGCGTGCTGATCGCGGCCGAGGCCGTGGGCCTGGGCCAGCTCGCACTGGACCGCGCGAGTGCCTACGCCAAGGAACGCCGGGTCTTCAACCGGCCGATCGGCCAGAACCAGGGCATCCAGCACCCGCTGGCGCGCAACTGGATCGAGCTCGAAGCGGCCTGGCTCATGGTCATGCAGGCCGCCTGGCAGTACGACAACGGCCAGAACTGCGCCGCCGCCGCCAATGCCGCCAAGTACCTGGCCGGCGAGGCCGGCTTCAACGCCTGCCAGCAGGCCGTCATGACGCATGGCGGCTTCGGCTACGCCAAGGAGTACCACGTGGAGCGCTACCTGCGCGAAATCATGGTGCCGCGCATCGCGCCCATCAGCCCAGAGCTCGTGCTGTGCTTCATCGCCGAGAAGGTGCTGGGGCTGCCCAAATCGTACTGAACCGTCCTGAACCGTCCTGAACCCGCTGCGGCGCGGCCCCGGCCGCGCACGCCCCCACCACGCCGCCGCCCGCCCTCGCAGGAGCGGCCCACCTGGAGACAAGCCATGTCCAAGCTACGCCGGATCGCCCACAGGATCACCCACGCCATGGGCCTGGCCAGCGCGCTCGCCCTCGCGCTCACGCCCGCCGTGCAGGCGCAGACCTACCCCACCAAGCCCGTGCGCGTCGTCGTGCCCTTCGCCGCGGGCAGCGGCACCGACGTGATGACGCGCGTGCTCATGGAGGACGTGCACAAGGGCCTGGGCGCGCCCATCGTCATCGACAACAAGCCCGGCGCCAACGGCTCGGTCGCCGCCGAGCTCGTGGCCAAGGCGCCGCCGGACGGCTACACGCTGCTGCTGGGCACGAGCTCGGCGCACTCGGCCAACCCCTGGCTGTTCAAGAAGCTCTCCTATGCGCCGATCAAGGACTTCACGCCGATCGCGCGCACCACGAACTTCCCGTTCATCCTCGTGGTCAGCGCCACGACGCCCGTCAAGAGCGTGCCCGAGTTCCTGGAGCTGGTCCGTGGCCCGGCCGAGAAGTCCATGGGCTATGGCAACTCCACGGGCCAGGTCGCCGGCGCCCACCTCATGACGTCCGGCAAGTTCAAGGCCGTGGCCGTGCCCTACCGCAGCACGCCGCCCGCGCTCGTGGACCTCGTGGGCGGCCAGTTCGACTTCATGTTCGTGGACCTGGCCTCCTCGCAGGGCCTGGTCAAGGACGGCAAGGTGCGGCCGCTGGCCATGATGGCCGACAAGCCCTCGACGCTGATGCCCGGACTGCCCGCGCTGGGCGAGACCTTTCCGGGCTTTTCCTACGTGGCCTGGGGCGGCCTCATGGGCCCCGCGGGCCTGCCGCGCGAGATCGTCGAGCGGCTCAGCCGCGAGGTGGTGAAGTCGCTGAACAAGCCCGCCGTGCGCGAGCGCTTCGCGGCGCTGGGCCTGGAGCCCTATCCGGCCCCGCCGCAGGAGTTCGCCAGCTTCATGGTCGAGCAGGAAGCGGCCTGGGGCGCGCGCATCAAGGCCGCCGGCATCGAGGCCGAATGAGCACGGTGTCCGACGCCACCCCAGCGCTGCTGGAACGGCTGCTGGCCGAGCGGCACAGCTGCCGCGCCTTCCTGCCCCAGCCCGTCGCGCCGGCCACCATCGAGCACATGCTCGCGCTCGCGCAGCGCTCGGCCTCGTGGTGCAACACCCAGCCCTGGCAGCTCGTGCTGGCCAGCGGCGCGCGCGCCGATCGCCTGCGCGCCGCGCTGCAGCAGGCCGCGCGCAGCCGCCCGCCGGCCAGCGACATCCCGTTTCCGCCCGGCTACGAAGGCGCGCACCTGGCCCGGCGCCGCGCCTGCGGCCTGCAGCTCTATGCCGCGCTGGGCATCGCCCGCGAGGACCGCGCTGCCTCCGAGGCCGAGGCGCTGCGCAACTACGACTTCTTCGGCGCGCCGCACGTGGTGCTGGTGCTCGCGCCGCGCAGCCTGGGGCCGTATGCGCTCGTGGACTGCGGCGTCTGGGTCGGCAACTTCCTGCTGGCCGCAGCCGCGCACGGCATCGCGGCCATCCCGCAGGCCGCGCCCGCGCGCCACAGCGACGCGATCCGCGCGCACCTGGACCTGCCCGACGACCTGGCCGTGGTCTGCGCCGTGGCCTTCGGCCATGCCGACCGGGCCCATCCCGTCAACGGCTACCGCACGGCGCGCGCGGACCTGGCCCAGGTGGTGCGCCGGGTCGACGACAGCGAGGACGGCGAGGGCTGCGCCTGAGCCCCCACCGCTCCACGGTTCACCAGCTCCTGGGGTCCACGCCGTAGAAGGTGGCCAGCTCGGCGAACAGCGCCGGGCGCTCCTGCGCGAGCTGCGGCCCCTGCTCGAAGAACACCTCGCTCGCGACGACGAAGAACTCGGCCGCGTTGGTGGCCGCATAGGCGCCCAGCAGCCCGGCCTGGCCCGTCGCGAGCTGGTGCTGCAGCGCGTTGAACTCGGCCTGCAGCACGCGCGCCCAGCGCCTGGCGTTCATGCCGCGCGGCAGCGGCGGCGCGCCGTTGGACTGGCCGTCGGCCTGGTCGAGCTGGTGCGCGAACTCGTGCACGACGACGTTGCGGCCGTCCGCGGGGTCGGCCGCACCGGCCAGCACGTCGTCCCAGGACAGCACGACCTGGCCCTGCGACCAGGACTCGCCGGCCAGCGCCTGGCGCTCGTCGCGCAGCACGCCGCCGGCTTCGTGCTGCACGCGGTCCACGAGGAAGGCGCCCGGGTACAGCAACACCTGGCGCAGGTTGTCGAACTGCGCCTGGGGCCGGCCCAGCAGCAGCAGGCAGGCCTGGGCCGCGACCACCACGCGCATGGCCTCGGTCACGACCAGGCCGTTGCAGCCGATGAAGGGCTTCTCGGCGATGAAGACCTGCATGCGCTGCTTGAGCCTGAGCTGCAGGTCCACGGGCAGCTGGCGCACCTGCGGCACATGGCGCGCGAGCACGCGCCGCCAAGCGGCCGGGAACGGATGGCGCGCCAGCGCGCGGCGGCGGTGCGCGCGCCACCAGGGCTGCAGCGCGATGGCCAGCGCCAGCGCGAGGCCCGACGCGACGAAGAGGCCGAAGGCCGGCCAGGTGAGGGATTGCATGCGGTGCCCGAAGTCGTGAGCGTCACATGCGGCCCGCGGCGGCCATTTCAACCACCCCGCCGGTCGGTGGCTCAGCCGGCCTCGTAGCGCTCGGGCACGCCGAACATGTTGGCCTGGATGTGGCGCAGGTGGCGCAGCATCAGCGCCGAGGCCTGGGCCGCGTCGCGACCGCGCACGGCGTCGACGATGGCCACATGCTCCTGGAAGTGCTTCTTCTTGAGCGCGGCGGTCAGCGTGCGCCGCTTGAGTGCGCCCCACTGGGCTTCGAGCCGCACCGCGCCGATCAGCGCATAGATGGCCACGAACATGGGGTTGCGCGAGGCGGCGGCAAAGCTGCGGTGCAGCATGTCGTCCCAGTGCTCGAACTCCTCGAGCGTGGCCGCGCGCTGCGCGTGCTGCAGGCAGGCGTCCATGGCCTCGATGTCGGCCGGGCTGCCGCGCAGCACGGCCTGCTCGATCACCGAGGGCTCCAGCATCAACCGCAGCTCCATCACGTCGGCCGGGCTCGCGAGCCGCGGCAGGCCGGCCAGCTCCTGGGCCAGCCCGCGCGGCGCCAGCGCGCCGCCGCCCGCCGCACCTGCCGCCCCCGCCCGCGCGGCCTGCGGCACGGCCCGCACAAAGGTGCCGCGCCCGACCTCGCGCGTGAGCACGCCCTCGGCCTCCAGCGCATCGAGCGTGCGGCGGATCGTGGCCCGCCCGCTGCCGAAGGTCTCGCTGAGCTCGCGCTCGGTCGGCAGGCGGTCGCCGGGCTGCAGTTCGCCGGACCCCAGGCGCGCGAGCAGATGCTGTCGCAGCGCGGTCGCGGCGTCGTGGGACCGTTGTCGGATGTTCATCGTGGCGCCGATTCTAGGTTTGACGATTGATCCACTATTGGTCTAAGATTTAATCTGAATTGGTTCACAAATGGTTCAGAAAGATGGAGACAAGCATGCATCGGACACCCGCCGATTTCAGCCTCGTACGCCGGTCCCTGGTGCTGGGTGGCGCCTGCGCCGCGCTGCCCGTGCTGGCGCAGTCGGCCGCGCCGGTCCACCTCGTGGTACCGCTCGCGCCGGGCGGCATCGCCGACATCACGGCGCGGCCGTTCGCGGTGCCGCTGGCACGCGAGCTGCAGCAGCCGGTCGTCGTGGAGAACCGCATCGGCGCGGGCGGCGCGGTCGGCATGGCCCATGTGGCGCGCCAGAAGCCCGACGGCCAGACCCTGCTCATGGCCTTGTCCAGCATCGTGGTGATCCCCGAGGCCGACAAGGTGTCCGGCCGCACGCCGCGCTACACCATGGACCAGTTCACGCCCATCGCGCTGGTCACGGCCGACCCGACCGTGCTCGTGGTGCGCGCCGACAGCCCCTACCAGACCTTCGAGGACCTGCTGCGCGACGCACGCGCACGGCCCGGCGCGATCTCGTACAGCTCCTCGGGCATCTACGGCACCACGCACCTGTGCCAGGCCATGCTGTGGCAGGCCACCGGGCTCGACATGCTGCACGCGCCATTCAACGGCGGCGGCCCCTCGCTGACCGCGCTGCTGGGCAGGCAGGTGGACCTGACGGCGCAGGCACCCGGCACCGTGGCCCCGCACCTGAAGTCCGGCGCCGTGCGCGTGCTGGGCAGCTGGGGCGCCGAGCGGCTGCCCCTGCTGCCCGACGTCAAGACCTTCCGCGAACTAGGCCACGACGTGGAGTTCTACATCTGGTCCGCGCTGTTCGCGCCGGCCGGGCTGCCGGCGGCCCGGCTCGACCGGATCCGCACCGCCGCGCGCCAGGCCGTGCGCGACCCGCATTTCGTCTCGGCCATGGCCACCATGAACACGCCGATCCACCACCTCGAGCACCAGGCGCTGCAGGACTACCTGGACCGCGACCGGCAACGGCTGGCGGCCGTCGTGCACAAGCTCGGCAAGCTCGAATGACCACCCCCAGGGAGACCCCATGAAGTACGTCCGTTTCACGACCGCCAACGACGCGCAGCCCCGGCTGGGCCGGCTCGAGGGCGCGCACATCACCGAGCTGCCCGACTGGCGCGGCGACATGGTCGGCCTGATCGCCGACGCCGGCCAGACCGCCGCGCGCGACGGCGCGCGCCACGCGCTGGCCGATGTCCGCCTGCTGGCCCCCATGGTGCCCACCACCATGCTCTGCGCGGGCAGCAACTACCACGCGCACAACCGCGAAAAGGCCTCCGCGCCGCTGTCGGGCAAGGAGCCCGAGTTCTTCATCAAGACCGCCGACTGCGTGATCGGCCCCGACGACGAGATTCCCTACGACCCGGTGCTCACGCGCAAGCTCGACTGCGAGACCGAGCTGGCCATCGTGATCGGCAAGCCCGGGCGCCACATTCCCGTGGAACGCGCGCTGGAGCATGTGTTCGGCTATTCCATCGTCAACGACGTCACGGCGCGCGACCGGCAGGTCCGGCGCAAGCCCGACGGCACGGTGTTCTACGAGCTCGGCCGCGGCAAGGTGTTCGACGGCTCGGCCCCGTTCGGCCCCTGCATCACGACCAGCGACGAGATCGGCGACCCGCAGCAGCTGCGGCTGCGCACGCGCATCAACGGCGAGCTGCGCCAGTCCGGCCACACCAGCGACATGATCTGGCGCTGCGCCGAGCTGGTCCACTTCTTCTCCGTGAACCTGACCCTGCGCCCGGGCATGGTCATCATCACGGGCACGCCGGCCGGCACCGCCTGGTCCGTCGACGAGGAGCTGGGTGGGCGCTGGAGCCCGCCCGAGGACGGCGAGCCGCTGGTCAAGGCCCGCGGCTACAACCAGCCCGGCGACCTCGTCGAGTCCGAGATCGAGGGCATCGGCACCTTGCGTGTGCGCGTGGCCGCCGCGGCGCACTGAGCGGCGGCGCCAGCCCCTGGAGGTTCGCGATGGCCGCCATCGCGAATCGCCAACGGCGACCGCCCGGTCCCGCGCTACCCTTTGGGCTTTGCGCGCTCCATGGACTTCCCCACACTGGCCGCCTGGGCCTGGATCCCGATCACGCTGTGGGCCGCGTTCGCGCAGACCGTGCGCAATGCCGCCCAGCGCAGCCTGACCAGCCAGGCCGGCACGCTGGCCGCCACGCTGGCCCGCTTCCTGTACGGCATTCCGTTCGCGCTGGCCTGGGTGCTGGTGCTGCACGGCGTGGGCAGCGAGGCCGTGCCGGCCTTCCATGCCCGCTACTTCGGCTGGATCGCGATGGGCGCCGTGGCCCAGCTGCTGGCCACGGCCTTCCTGCTGCAGGCCATGCAGCAGCGCAACTTCATCGTGGGCGTGGCGTTTTCCAAGACCGAGGTGCTGCAGGTCGCGCTGATGTCCACCGTGCTGTTCCAGGAGGTGCCGAGCTGGCTCGCGGCGCTGGCCATGCTGCTGGCCACGCTGGGCGTGGTGCTGCTCTCGCTGCCGGCGCAGAAAACCGCCGCCCTGGCGCCCGGCGCGGGCGGCAGCGGCAAGGCCGTGGCGTTCGGCCTGGCCTCGGGTGCGTGCTTCGCGCTGTCGGCCGTGGGTTTCCGCGGCGCCGCGCTGGCCCTGCCCGGCAGCTCGCCCTGGCTGCAGGGCGGCTGGGGCGTGCTGTGGGCCCAGCTGCTGCAAAGCCTGCTGCTGGGCGGCTGGCTGGCCGCGCGCAACGCGCAGGCCCTGGTCACCATCGCGCGCGTCTGGCGCCTGTCCATCCTGGCCGGCATGATGGGCGCGCTGGCCTCCATCGGCTGGTTCACGGCCATGGCCATCCGGCCCGCGGCCGACGTGCGCACGCTGGGCCTCGTCGAGGTGTTCTTCAGCTACCTGGTCTCGCGCAAGATCTTCCGCGAGAAGCTGCGCCCGGCCGAGCGCTGGGGCCTGGCGCTCGTGCTGCTGGGTCTCGTGGGCGTCTGCCTGCAGCTCTGAGACTGTGGGCAGCCCTCAGCCCGCCGACGCCATCAGCGCGTCGTCGAAGATGGCCACCGCGCGCGTCCAGCCCGCCGAGGCACCGCGGATCTTGTGCGGAAAGCAGCTGATGAAAAAGCCCGAGGGCGGCAGCGCCTCCAGGTTGTGCAGCTTCTCGATGTGGCAGTAGCCGATGTCGCGCCCGGCCTTGTGGCCCTCCCAGATCAGGCTGGCGTCCTGCGTCTCGCCGAATTTCTTCGCGGTGTGGACGAAGGGCGCGTCCCAGCTCCAGGCGTCGGTGCCGGTCAGGCGCACGCCCTGCTCCAGCAGGTGCATGGTGGCCTCGTAGCCCATGCCGCAGCCGGCCGACACGTAGTCGTTGCTGCCGTAGCGCGCACCGGCCCGCGTGTTGACCACCACGATCTCCAGCGGCCGCAGCCTGTGGCCGATGCGGTCCAGCTCGGCCTGCACGTCGGCCGCGGTCACCACGTAGCCGTCCGCGAAGTGGCGGAAGTCCAGCTTCACGCCGGGCTGGAAGCACCACTCCAGCGGCACCTCGTGGATCGCGATGGCCGGCTTCTTCTGGCCGGTGCTGGCGTCCATGGTGGAGTGGAAGTGGTAGGGCGCGTCCAGGTGCGTGCCGTTGTGGGTGGACAGCTGCACGGTCTCCACCGCCCATCCTTCGCCGTCGGGCAGGTCCTGCTTGCGCAGGCCCGGAAAGAAGGGCGCGATCTGCTCGAAGGTGTTCTCATGCGTGAAGTACTCGATCTTGGGCGCGAAGGCGGGTGGGTCGCTCACCACATCGTTCTCCAGGAAGATGGAGAGGTCGACGAATCTGCGGGGCATGGGGTTTCTCCGTGGGATGGGGACAGGTGTGGGGCGTGGGGCCGCCGGCCGCCGGGCCACGGGGTGGCGGCCCGGCGCGGCCTTCAGTCGACCTTGATCGCGTTGTCGCGCACGACCTTGGCCCAGGCCCTGGCGTCTTCGGCCAGGAACTTCTGGAAGTCGGCCGGCGTGCCACCCGCCGGCACCAGGCCCAGGTCCTTGAGCCGGCGCTGGAAGTCCTCGGCCGCGATGATCTTCTGGGCCAGGCCGTTGATCTTGGCCACGACCTCGGGCGGCGTGCCCTTGGGCGCCAGCAGCCCGTGCCAGGAGTCGCCCACGAAGCCGGCGAAGGTCTCGCTGACCGCCGGCACCTCGGGCAGCGCCTCCACGCGCCCGGGCCCGGAAACCGCCAGGCCGCGCAGCTTGCCGGCCTTGATGTAGGGGATCGCGGTCGTGGTCGGCTCGAATGTCACATTGACCAGGCCGGCCATGAGGTCGGACATGGCGCTGTCCTTGTACGGCACGTGGACCATGCTGACGCCGGCCGCGTTGAGCAGCCGGGCCATGGCCACGTGCGTGCCCTGGCCGATGCCGTAGCTCGCATAGTTCAGCCGGCCCGGGCTGGCCTTGGCGGCGGCCAGCAGCTCGGCCAGGGTCTTCACCGGCGCGTCGATGGCGGTCACGAGCACATAGGGCACGGACAGCACGCGCACGACCGGCACGAAGTCCTCGGCCTTGTAGGGCAGCGTCCGGTAGACGTAGGGGTTGATCGAGGTCGTGTTGTTGACCGTGTACAGCAGCGTGTGCCCGTCGCCCGGCGCCGTGGCCACGGCCTGGGCGCCGATGATGGTGCTGGCACCGGCCTTGTTCTCGATCACGACCGGCTGGCCCAGGCTCTTGGCCAGCGGCTCGCTCATGAGGCGCGCGATCACGTCGGGCGAGGAGCCCGCGCCGAAGGGCACGACGATGCGCACCGGCTTGCTCGGGAACGCCGCCTGGGCCTGGGCCGCGAACGGCAGGGCCGTGCATGCAGCGAACGTGGCGAATGCGGCCAGTGCCGTGCATGCGCGGCGCCGGGGGATGCGTGGGAAGTTCATCGTTGTCTCCTGGGTCTTCTTGGATGGGGGCTGGCCCGCCGGACCAAACGGCGGGTCAGGCGGGTCAGGCGAATGCGACGTTGTGGCGTCCCTTGAGGCCCAGCATCTGGCGGGCTTCGTCGGGCGTGGCGGCCTCCAGCCCCAGCGCGTCGAGGATGCTGCGCACCTTGGCCACCTGCTCCGCGTTCGAGGTGGCGAGCTGGCCGCGGCCCAGGTACAGGCTGTCCTCCAGGCCCACGCGCACATGGGCGCCCATGACGGCGCCCATGGTGCCGAACGCCATCTGGTTCTTGCCGGCCGCGAACAGGGACCAGACGTAGTTGCGGCCGAACAGGCGGTCGGCCGTCTGCTTCATCACGAGCACGTTCTCCACATCGGCGCCCATGCCGCCCATCACGCCGTAGATGGTCTGCACGAGGAAGGGCGGCTTGATCAGGCCCGCGTCGGCGAAGTAGGCCAGGTTGTAGAGGTGGCCCAGGTCATAGCACTCGCATTCGAAGCGCGTGCCATGGCCCTCGCCCAGCGTCTGCAGGATGTACCGGATGTCCTTGAAGGTGTTCTTGAAGATGCCGTCCTCGGTCGCGGCCAGGTAGGGCTGCTCCCAGCCGTGCTTCCACTCGCGCGGCCGCTCGGCCATCTTGAACATGGCGAAGTTGAACGAGCCCATGTTCAGCGAGGCCATCTCGGGCGAGGCGCGCAGCGCACCCTCCAGGCGCTGCTCCAGCGTCATCGAGACGCTGCCGCCCGTGGTGATGTTGACCACGGCATCGGTCGCGCGCGCGATCTCCGGCAGGAACTGCATGTAGACATCGGCCGCCGGCGAGGGCCTGCCGTCCGCGGGGTCGCGGGCATGCAGGTGCACGACCGCCGCGCCGGCGCGGGCGGCATCGATGCTCTGCTGCGCGATCTCCTCGGGCGTGAGCGGCAGGTAGGGCGACATCGTGGGCGTGTGGACCGCGCCCGTGATGGCGCAGCTGATGATGACCTTGGACATGTGAACCTCAGTTAGCGGAAGACCAATGAACCATCGGCAGGCCGGCAAGCGGCGCGCGGAAATGGGGGATGCGGGTGCCCAGCAGGCTGCCCAGGTAGACGGTGCGCAGGTCGGCGCCACCGAAGGTGATGCTGGCCATCCAGGGCGCGATCGTCCCCCGGGCCCGCTGCATGTCCTCGGGCCGCAGCGTGCCCGCGTCGAAGCGCGCCATGAGCTCGGCGCTGGCCGCGGGCTCGCCGTCGTCGAGCAGCACGCGCAGCTCGCCCTCGGGCGTCAGCGCCACGAGCCGGTCCACCATGATCAGCGTGCACCACAGGTTGCCGTGGGCGTCGAACGCGATGCCGTCGGGCATGCCGCCCAGGTGCGCGGGCCCGAAGACCTCGCGGTCGACCAGGCGCACCGCGGACGGGTCGGACTCGTCGAGCCGCATGCGGCTGATGCACGGCCCCGTGGTCTCCACGATGTAGAGCCACTCCTCGCGGGCATCGAGCCGCAGCTCGTTCGTGAAATGGAAGCCGTCGGCCACCACGCGGATGCGGCCGCCCTCCACCACCGCGACATAGCCGTCGCAGACGCGGCTGGCGGCCGCGGCGGTCCACGGATTGACCCGCGTGGACACCGTCAGCCAGATGCGGTCGCGCGCGTCGCGCAGCACGAAGTTGACCTTGCCGATCGGCCGCCCGTCGATGCGGTCGTAGAGCGTGCGCGTGCGGCCCTCGCGGTCCATGACCTCCAGCACGTCGGTGCCGAAGTTGGAGATCAGGATGTCGCCATTGGCGGCGAAGGCCAGGCCGTTGGGCAAGGTGCCCGTGGTGTAGCGGGCCTCCAGCTCCTGGGCCGTGCTTTCGGCCCCCGCAGCGAACCGGCCGTCGGCCTGCTGGCCGATGAAGCGCTGCGCGCCGTCGGCGGCGATGCGCGTCACGCCGCCGCGCGCGTCGGCGCACCACAGCGTGCCGTCGGCCTCGGCCAGGATGCATTCGGGGCGCTGCAGTTCGTGGCCCACGTAGCGGATGGACGCGCGGTCCACGGTGAAACCGTCGAGCGGATTGGAGGGATGCATGGATTGAAACAGGTGTATTTAACGGCAGTATCAAACGACCGTATGAATCCAAGCATAACCAGCCGGCCCGGGGACGCAGACCCGGGATTACCCGAGGGCCGGGATGGCTGCGCCAGCGGCAGCCTTGCATTCTTTTTGGAGCGCAAGCGCTGCACGCGGATGACCAACCGAGGCATGGCGGGCCTTTGCAACGGCGCAGACGGCCCCCAGCAGGCCGCGCGACGCGTCAGCGTTGCTTGAGGTAGGCCTGCGGCGTGATGCCCAGTTGCTGATGGAACATGGCGATGAAGGCCGAGGGCGCG
>DATKFT010000655.1:0-2126 GCA_035544335.1 Pseudorhodoferax sp. | reverse complement strand
ACGCACAGCGTGCTGATCGGCTCGCGCGGCCAGCGCATCGCCTGGCCCTGCAGCCGTTTCGAAGACCTGGGTCCCGCGCATTTCGCCCAGCTGGCCGAACTCGATTGCGAGGTCGTGATCTTCGGCAGCGGCCACCGGCTGCGCTTCCCGCAAGCCGCCTGGCTGCGCCCCCTGATCGCCAAGCGCATCGGTGTGGAAACCATGGACACGGCAGCCGCCTGCCGGACCTACAACATCCTCGCCCAGGAGGGCCGCGACGTGGTGGTGGCCCTGCTGCTGGAGCCCCCCGCGTGAAAAACGCCGCGCAGTCTATCGCCACCCCGATGGCGAAACCGGGGCGTGGATTGCGTTTTCAGGGTAAAATCTAAGGTTGCCGCAAGGGCCTCTGTGACCCATGGTGCTCTGCGCGGCCGACGACCACTTTCCGACTCCCGAGACTCAAACATATGGCGATCGTTGTCAACAAACCCATCCCTGAATTCGAAGCCAACGCCACGGGCGGCGTGAAAGTCACCAACACCTCTCACCTGGGTCAGGTCCTCGTTCTGTATTTCTACCCCAAGGACAACACACCCGGTTGTACCACCGAAGCCATGCAGTTTCGGGACAAGTACAAGGATTTCGTGAAGGCTGGCGCAACCGTGTTCGGCGTCTCGCGCGACAACATGAAGTCGCACGACGATTTCAAGACCAAGCTCGAACTGCCGTTCGAACTGATCGCCGACACCGAAGAAAAGATGTGCCACATGTTCGGCGTGGTCAAGAACAAGATCATGTACGGCAAGAAGGTCAAGGGCATCGAGCGCAGCACCTTCCTGATCGGCGCCGACGGCACGCTGCAGCAGGAGTGGCGCGGCCTCAAGGTGCCGGGCCATGTGGACGAAGTCCTGAAGGCCGTCAAGGACCTCAAGAAGCCGGCCTGAACGCGCGCGGCGCCCGCTGCGCGGGGCGTCACAGGGCTCATGCATAATGGGTTCATGCCTCTCGGAGACGCATCTCGCGCATCCCACCAAAAAGCCGCCCTGGCGACCGGGCGGCTTTTTTACTTTTCGCCCTGTCCAGGAAACAAGACGTCACATGCCTCTGCCTCCGCCCCCCGCAAAGCGCGCTGCCACCCTGTCGCCTGACGCCTTCGACGCCCCCGCGCGCGCCAGCTCCAAACCTGCGCGGGTCGCACGTTCGCGCTTCGCCGAAGCTGGCGCCGAAGATCCCACGCCAGCGGCACGCGAAGCCCAGGACGAAGCACCGGCGGCCGTGCTGCGCGAGGTTGTCACGGCCGAGGCGCCGGTGGTGCTGCGCGACGATGCGCCGTCCGCGCCTGCCCGCCAGCGGCGCACTGCCGCGACCGACAGCGCCGCTGCCCCGGCCCGCAAGCGCAAACCGGCCAAGGCAAGCGGACCGTCCAAGCTCTTCGTGCTTGACACCAACGTGCTGATGCACGACCCGATGTGCCTGTTCCGCTTCGAGGAGCACGACATCTACCTGCCGATGATCGTGCTGGAGGAGCTCGACGGCCACAAGAAGGGCATGAGCGAAGTGGCGCGCAACGCGCGCCAGTCCAGCCGCACGCTGGACGCGCTGGCCGGCGCGCCCAACGCCGACATCGCGGTCGGCCTGCCGCTGGCCACCACGGGGCACCGCGAAGCCGGCGGCAAGCTGTTCTTCCAGACCCGCGCGCTCGACGACAAGCTGCCGGCCAGCCTGCCGCAGGGCAAGGCCGACAACCAGATCCTGGGCGTGGTGGAGGCCCTGCGCCGCGAGCAAGCGCCGCGTGAAGTCGTGCTGGTGTCCAAGGACATCAACATGCGCGTGAAGGCCAAGGCCCTGGGCCTGGCCGCCGAGGACTACCAGAACGACAAGACGCTGGAGGACGGCGAGTTCCTGTACTCCGGCGCGCTGGCCCTGCCGCCGGACTTCTGGGCCAAGCACGGCAAGACAGTGGAGAGCTGGCAGCAGGGCCAGCACACCTTCTACCGCATCGCCGGCCCCATCGTGCCCAGCCTGCACATCAACCAGTTCGTCTACTTCGAGGCGCCCGGCGAGCCCAGCCTGTACGCGCGCGTGACCGAGATCCGCGCCAAGACGGCCGTGCTCAAGACGCTCAAGGACTTCAACCACTTGAAGAA
>DATKFT010000654.1:0-1671 GCA_035544335.1 Pseudorhodoferax sp. | reverse complement strand
GGCCTGCACGACAGCAGGCGCAGGTTCGGCATCCGCCTGCTCCATGCCTGCGGCATCGACAAAGCGCACGCGGTAGCCGGGCTGCAGCAGCGCAGGCAGCTCGCGCGCAAGGTCCCACATGCGCGCCGAGGTGCGGCCTATCAGTTGCCAGCCGCCCGGGCTGGCCTGGGGATAGACGGCGCTGAACGTGCCGCCCAGCGCCACCGAGCCGGCCGGCACGCGCGTGCGCGGCGTGGTGCGGCGCGGCACGTTGAAGATCGGATCGCCCCCGCTGAGGTAGGCGAAGCCGGGCGCGAAGCCCGTGAAGGCCACGGCGTACTCGCTGCCCGTGTGGCGGCGCACGACTTCCTCGGGCGTGATGCCCAGCAGCTGCGCCACGTCGGCCAGGTCCTCGCCGTCGTAGTGCACGGGGATTTCGACCAGCACATCGCTGCGCTCGGCGCGCTGGCTCAGGTCACGCGCGGCGATGCGGTTCACCAGCTCGGCCACGCCCACCTGGGCGGGGGTGAACTGCACAAGCACGGTGCGCGCGGCCGGCACCAGCTCCTGCACGCCGGCGATGGGCTCGCGCTGCAGCGAGCCCAGCAGGGCCAGGGTTTCATCCAGGTCGGCCAGCTCCACCAGCAGGGCCTGGCGGTTGACAGGTAGAAAGCGCATGGCCACTCCTCAACCCGCGAAGGAGGAAATGCGCACGCCCTCCTGCTCGAAACGCTCGCGCAGATGGCGTGCGATGGCCACGGCTCCCGGGCTGTCGCCATGCACGCAGATGGAGTCGGCGGCAATGCGCACGGGGCTGCCGTCCACGGCCTCGACCACCCCTTCGCGCACCAGCATGAGCATGCGCGCGGCGATCTGGTCCACGTCGTGCAGCACGGCGCCCGGATCGCGGCGCGAGACCAGGGTGCCCTCGGGCGTGTAGCCCCGGTCGGCAAAGGCCTCGGCCACCACGGTCAGGCCTGCGTCGCGCGCCCAGTCGATCAGGGGCGAGCCGGCCAGCGCCACCAGCACCAGGCTGGGGTCGATGGCGCGCATGGCCGTGATCACGTCGGTGGCCTGGCGCCTGTCGTGGGCGATGGTGTTGTAGAGCGCGCCGTGCGGCTTGACGTAGCGCACCTCGGTGCCAGCCACGCGGGCCAGGCCCTGCAGCGCGCCGATCTGGTAGATGATGCCGGCCACCAGGTCGGCGCTGGCCACGTCCATGTTGCGCCGGCCGAAGCCGACCAGGTCGGGATAGGACACATGGGCGCCGACGATGGCGCCGCGCGCGCGGGCGGCCTTGAGCGTCTCCAGGATGCCTGCCGGGTCGCCGGCATGGAATCCGCAGGCCACGTTGGCGCTGCTGACGATATCGAGCATGGCGGCATCGTCGCCCATGCGCCATCCGCCCAGGCTCTCACCAAGATCACTGTTCAGGTCAATTTTCATCGTTCTCTCCTCACCGGACTCGGTGCACGGGGTTCAGTGCAACTGGCCGGCGTTTTCCTTCAGATCCTGGGACACGGTCAGGGCCGTGCGGATGGTCTCGCGCACGGCAGCCACCTGGTCGGCCAGCGACATGCTGGGCATGCCCGGCTTGCGCGCTGCCTGCTCAGGCAGGGCCGGCACATGGATGAAGCCGCCCCGCGCACCCGGCGCAGCCTTGCCCTGGGCCAGCCAGTGCATGAGCGCGAA
>DATKFT010000653.1:0-13211 GCA_035544335.1 Pseudorhodoferax sp. | reverse complement strand
CGGGTCGTGCAGGCACAGGGACTTGTAGCGGTTGCGCCAGGAGTCGCCGGCGCGCGGGTTCTTCTCGATCACGAGCGTGGGCACACCCAGGCGCTTGAGCCGCGCGGCCAGTCCAATGCCACCCTGGCCGCCGCCGATGATGACGCAGTAGGGCTGCGCTGTGTAACCCAACGCGGCCTCTTCCTGCTGGCGGCGGTCCAGCCAGGTCTGGCGGTCGCGCCGCGCGCCATGCTCGGCGCCGAGCACGCGGCGCGGCCCCTTCTTCTCCTCGAAGCCCTTGAGCTCGGACATCACGGTGAGCAGCGTCCAGCACCTGCCGTTCCTGAGCCGCAGGTGGCCGCGCCCGCGCGCCACGGCGGTTTCGAACGTGAACCAGCTTTCGGTCACGCCATCCGTGCTGCTGGGCTGGTCCTGCACCTGCCAGTTCGTGGGTGCCACGCGGGCCAGGTTGGCCTGCAGCATGGCGCCGATCGCGTCACGCCCCTCGGCCGTGTGCAGGTTCCAGGTGAAGGCGACGAGGTCGCGCCAGTAGCTGTCGTCGGCAAAGGCGTCGCAGGCGGCCGCGATGTCGCCGCGCGCCAGCGCGTCGCCGAAGCCGTGCAGCCATTGCGCAACCTCGGTGGCAGGGGATGTGACCGGCGCTTCGGCCAGGGTCTGCGTCATGTTGTCTCTTTGCGGGATGGAAAGCCGGGCCGGGATGGCCTTGGCCAGGTTGCTTCCGCAAGCGGCGTGCCTGGCGGCCACCCTTGGCAAGTGCCTGTCCGCAAAGGGTTTTTCGATCTCGCGCCGGTGTGACAGCTGTCACGGTGGCGGCACAGCTGTCACACCGGCCTGTGACAGCTGTCGCTCGCCGCGGCTAGTGCGGCAGGCTGTGGTTGGGCGAGACGATGTTCCAGCGCGCCATGCGGCGGTACAGCGTCATGCGCGACAGCCCGAGCAGGCGTGCCGAGGCCGCCACGTTCCAGCCGGTTGCGCGGAGCACCTCGCGCAGCCTGGCTTCGTCGCCGTGGGCGTGGCCGGCATGCTGGGCGCCGGGCGCCGCTGCGGGCGCCGGCACGGGCATGGCCGCGAAATCGGGCAGGTCCGCGCGCCGCACCACGCCGCCCTGGCAGACGCTGCGTGCGAACTCGACTGCGTTGCGCAGCTCGCGCAGGTTGCCGGGCCAGCCGTGGGCCAACAGCGCGCGCCGTGCCTCGGGCGTCAGCACAGGCGCCATGCCGTCGCCTTGTGCCAGCATGCGGTCCAGCATCCACGCGAGGTCGCTGCGCGCGCGCAGCGGCGGCAGCGCGAGCTGGGCGCCGTTGATGCGGTAGTAGAGATCCTCGCGGAAGCGCCCTGCGCGCACCAGCGCCTGCAGGTCGCAGTGCGTGGCGGCGATCACGCGGATGTCCACCGGCACCGGCCGCGTCGCGCCCACGGGCAGCACCTCGCGCTCGGCCAGCACGCGCAGCAGCCGGGCCTGCAGGGCCAGCGGCATGTCACCAATCTCGTCGAGGAACAGCGTGCCGCCGTCGGCCTGCTGCACCAGGCCGCGCTTGCCCTTGGCCAGCGCGCCCGAGAAGCTGCCGGGCAGGTGGCCGAACAGCTCGCTCTCGGCCAGCGCCTCGGGGATGGCCGCACAGTTCACGGCCACGAACGGCCGCTTGCTGCGCTGGCTGCTGGCGTGCACGGCCTTGGCGAAGTACTCCTTGCCGGTGCCGGTCTCGCCCGTCAGCAGCAGGCTGACCGGCGCATGCACGAGCCGCGCGGCCTGGGCGATGCGCCGGTCGAGAACGGCGTCGCCGCCGCTCAGCGCGGCCAGCGGCGCCGGGATGGCGGTGCCGGTGTGCGCGGGCGCCGCGGGCCGTGGCGCGGGCGGGACGGCCTGCACGAACAGCAGGCGGCCGCTGGCCGCGACCAGGATGCCGCCCTGGTCCGAGGGCCGGGCGCGCACGAAGCGCTCCAGGTCCTGCGTGCTGGCCTCGAACACGCGGCCGAAATCCTGGCCCACGAGCGGCAGGCCGGCCAGGCCGGGTTCCAGCAGCTGCTGCGCGCGCCGGTTGTGGCCCACGATGCGGCCAGCGGCGTCCAGCGCCAGCAGGTAGTCGGGGTTCACGTCCAGGAACTGCGGCGCCGCGCTCAGGCGCAGCACCCAGTGGTGGCGGAAGCGCTGCAGAAAGCTCGCGCTCTCGACATGGTGGGCGTAGGTGCGCACCATCTGCAGCGCCAGGTGCTGGCTCTCCTTGGCGGCCGGCGAACTCAGCGCCGAGATGTCCAGCACGGCCTGCAGCTGGCCCTGGGCACCGTAGATCGGCGCGCTGGTGCAGGTCAGCGGGATGTGCATGGCGTCGAAGTGGTCGTCCTGGTGCACGGTCAACGCTTCGCCCGTGGAGATGCAGGTGCCCACGGCGCAGGTGCCGGCCAGCGGCTCGCTCCAGGCCGCGCCCAGGTGCAGGCCCGCACGGCGCAGGCGCTGGTCCAGCTGCAGGTCGCCGATGAAGTCCACCGTCACGCCCTGCGCATCGGTCAGCAGCACGGCGTAGCCCATGCCGGCGACCTGCTGGTACAGCGATTCCAGGCCATGGCGCGCGATCGGCAGGAAGTCCTCCAGCGGATCCTGGTGTTTGCGCAGGCGCTCGCGCGGCAGGATCACGGCCTCCTGCATGCGCGTGGGGTCCAGCCGGTGTTCGTGCAGGCAGCGCAGCCACGAGCGGTGGATCAGCGTGTCGCGCGCGGTCTGCCCTGGCCTGGCGGCGGTGCGCAGGACGTCGTCGATGTGGTCGCGCTGGCTGGCGAGCATGCAGGTCTCCGGTGGGACTGCGGCAGGCCGCTGCCCGGTGGCGTGCGCACCGGCGGGCTGCCGCAGCCTTGTTCTAACACCGGGCCTGCGGGCGGTAAACCGGGTCTTCCCGCTTCAGCGCGGAGGCAGTGGCGCCTGGCGCAGGCTGAACCGCGCGGGCGCGCCCTCGGCAGCCGGCACCAGCTGCCAGCTGCGGTCGTGGAATGCGGCCACCGCGGGCCGGTGCGCGATCGACAGCAGCGCGCCGCCGGCGGCCTGCACCTGGGCCACGAGCTTGGCGTAGACGGTCTGCTCGGCCGCGGGGTCCAGCGCGCTCGTGGCTTCGTCGGCAAAGATCCAGGCCGGCTTCTTGAGCAGCACGCGTGCGATCGCGAGGCGCTGCTGTTCGCCGCCCGACAGTTTCTGGCTCCACGCGTCCTGGCGGTCCAGGCTGTGCTGCAGCTGCGGCAGCTGCGCGTCGCGCAGCGCCGCCCGCAGCGCCTCGTCGCTGTAGTCGGCGGCCGGCTGCGGGTAGGCCAGCGCATCGCGCAGCGGCCCGTCGGGAAAGTAGGGGCGCTGCGGGATGAACATGGCGTCCCGCGGCTGCGCGACCCGGCCGTTCGCATAGGGCCAGATGCCCGCGATCGCGCGCAGCAGCGTGGACTTGCCGCTGCCCGAGGGCCCTTGCACGAGCACGCGCTCGCCGGGCTGCATGGCCAGGTCCAGGCCGGCCAAGAGGCGCGTGCCGTCGGGCAGGGCCAGCGCCAGATCCTGCGTGGCCAGCGCACCGTCGGCGATCGTGTGCCGGCCGGGCTGGTCCTGGTGCGCGCGGTGTTTGGCCAGGCTGTCCTCGAAACTCGTCAGGCGGTCCGTCGTGGCGCGCCAGGTCGCGAGTTCCTGGTAGTTGTCGACGAACCAGGCCAGCGAGTTCTGCACGCGCTCGAAGGCCGTGGAGATCTGCATCATGTCGCCGAGCTGGATCGCGCCGCTGAAAAAGCGCGGTGCCGAAACCAGGAACGGGAAGACCACGGCCGCCTGGCCGAAGAAGCTGCTGAACCAGATCAGCCGCTTCTGCGCACGGATCAGGTCCAGGTAGTTGGCCAGCACCTTGGAGAAGCGCTGGTCCAGCTGCGCGCGCTCGACGGGCTCGCCGCGGTCCAGCGCGATCGCCTCGCTGTACTCGCGCACGCGCACCATGTGGTGGCGGAAATCCGCTTCCAACCGTTGCTGGCGGAAGTTGAGCCCGATCTGCGGCTTGCCGATCAGGTGGGTGATCACGCTGCCGGCCAGGCAGTACAGCACGGCCATCCAGACCATGAAGCCCGGCAGCACGACGTGGTGGCCGCCCAGGTCGAACGCGAAGGCGCCCGACAGCCCCCACAGGATGCCGACGAAGCTCACCAGCGTGACCACGGCGTTGAACGCGCCCATGGTCAGCGACACCGTGTAGGTCGTGAACAGGTTCAGGTCTTCCTGGATGCGCTGGTCGGGGTTGTCGGGCGGCGCACTGCCCTCGGCCTGGCCATAGCGTGCGAGTTCCATGCGGTAGAAGGCGTGGTCGGCCATCCAGCGCCGCAGGTAGCTGCCCGTCATCCAGGCGCGCCAGCGCATCTCCAGCAGCTGGGTCAGGTAGAAGCGGTAGACGGCCAGCACGATGAGGCCGAAGGCGATGAACGCGAAGCGTCCGAGCTGCTGCCAGAACACGGCCTGGTCCTTGTTCTGCAGCGCGTCGTAGAACACGCGGTACCAGTCGTTGTACTGCACGAGCAGCCAGACCCCGCCGAGATTGAGCGCCACGATGGCGGCCAGCAGGCCGCGCGCACGCCATTTCTCTTCCGACTGGAAGTAGGGCAGGGACAGCGCCCAGATCTTGCGTGCCTGCTGGCGCGCCAGCCGGAATTGTTCTTGGAGCTTCATCGTGGCGCGATCGGAGTCGTGACCGAGCCATGCTAGCGCCGGCGCCCTGTGCGGACTTACGCCAGGCTTAAAGCGCAGGCGCCAGGCGCCTGCATGCCCCAGCGCCTTGGCGGCGGGCGCGGCACGGTGCGCCGCCAGTGCGCCGCTAGTGCGCCGCTAGTGCGCCGCTAGTGCGCGTGCATCGTGATCTCGCAGGCGCCTTCGTGGTGGCCTGCGCCGCACATCTTCTTGTAGGCCGCAAGACTGCGCGCGCGCTGCGCGATGGCGATCGGCGTCTTGAACGGTGCGAGGATGTCCTGCAAGGACATCGTGACGCCGTTCTTGACCACGTAGCGCACATCGGCCGCGGCCTTGAGGTCCTCCAGCGGGTTGCCGCCCACGATGTTCAGATCGGCCAGCTTGCCGACCTCCACCGTCCCGAGGTCCTTGTCCAGGTAGCTCATGCGCGCGGCGTTGATGGTCACGTTCTGCAGTGCCTGCAGGTTCGACGTCGCCATGCCCGAGCCGCGCAGCCCGGTGTGCAGCGCGATACCGGGCGCCACCAGCGGCGCATCGGTGCCGATGGCCAGCAGGCCGCCGGCCGTGGCGACCTTGGCGCTCTGGACCGCGTCGTTCTGGAGCGTGGCGAGCTGCGCAGCCGTGGGCGCGGTCGTGCCCTGCAGGCCGGCGATGAAGTTTGGCGGTACCAGCAGCGCCATGCGCTCGCCCGCGATCAGCGCCGGGTCCTGGCCCACGAGCACGAGCGAGGAGAACAGCGTGTCCACGACATGGAAGTCCGACTTCGCGTGCAGGTCCACCGCATCCTGGTAGGAGATGCCGCCGACCGACTTCGACCAGCCATAGCCCATGCGCTGCGTGGCCGACAGGTGGGTCGTGCCGGCCAGGCCCGCGGCCGCGCCCGGAGCCAGCATGTGGGTGCCCGTGGGCACGCCGTAGTCCAGGCCGGCCTGCGCGATCTTCTGCATGATCGGGATCGGCGCGCGCACGTAGGACTTCATGTAGTCCGTGCCCATGGCCCGGGCCTTGGCGATCTCCAGGTCGGCGATCTCGGGCGTGCGCAGGCTGCGCGCGAAGCTGTAGAAGGAGCGGTTGCCCTCCCACAGCGGCGGCGAGATGAACACGCGCGGGCCGACGAGGTTGCCGGCTTCGAGCGCCTCGCGGATCTCCACGCTCTGGTGCAGCGGCCCGGCGACCGACTGCACCGAGGTGATGCCGTAGGCCAGCATGAGGGCCGAGATCTGGCCGAACTGCCCGCCCTGGTACAGCGTGAGCGGGTGCACGTGCGGGTCCCACAGGCCCGGCATGACCGTGAGGGCCGAGGCGTCGACGTAGCGGTCGGCCGTGGTTTCGGAGCCGGCCACGTGCGGCCGCACCTGGGTGATGCGGTTGCCCTGGATCACGATGTCCATGTCCGTCTGCAGCGACGCGCTCTTGCCGTCCCACAGCTTGCCGGCGCGCACGATGGTCGTGGCCGGGCCGACGGCCTGCTGCCACGACAGGTTCAGGGGCACGTCACGCGCGTTGCTGCCATCGGCCTGGATCAGGCGCAGCTTGTTCGCCGACTTGTACAGGATGGTGCGCGAGTCGCCGCCCCAGCTGGGCAGGTCGGCCACCTCGGTGGTGATGGCCTTGGCCGGACCGGCCGGGGCGCCGTCGGCCTTGAGCGGCATCACATGCAGCACCGCGTCCATGATGAAGGCGACCTGGGTGCCGTCGGGCGAGAGTGCGGCCGCGCCTTCCTCGCGGTCGGCGATGTGCTGCGGCGCGGCGGCCACGGCATGGAAGCTGCCGGTCTTGGTCGCCAGGTCGATCACGCGCAACTTGTTGTAGCCCTCGCGGAAGCGGTTGTTGATGCGCTCGTTGTCCACCAGCACGATCTTGCTGCCGTTCGGCAGCCAGTACGGCGTGCTGATCTGCGAGCCGACCTGGGCGATGACCACATCGGCCGTCTTGCTCGCGAGATTCCAGATCTCGAGCTGGCCCGAACCCGTGGTGTAGGCGATGCGGCTGCCGTCGGGCGACATCATGGGCGTGACCATGGACTTGGCCGCAATGGCGCCCAGCCGCGTACGCGCCTTGGTCGCCACGTCGACCCGGTCGATCGCCAGCGCACCGTCGTTGCCGCGCTCGGACGAGAAGTACACGGCGCTGCCGTCGCGCGTCCACTGCGGGCTGCCATCGCGGTCCTTGTCGTTCGTGAGCCGCACGGGTGCCTGGCCGATCTTCATGGCCCAGACATCGTTGAGCGCGACGAAGGCCACGCTTTGCCCGTCGGGCGACAGCACGGGGCTGCTGATGCCCAGCACGGGCTGCGGCCCCAGCGTGTCGAAGCCGCGCGGCTTGGGCGCCGTCAGCACGGGCCGGCGCACCGTGAGCTGGGCGCTGAACGGCACGTCCGTGGGATTGGCGCCCGTCGCGTTGCGGATGCGGATCTTGCCGTCGGTCGTGTACAGGAAGCGGCCGTCCGGCAGCCAGCGCACGGGGAAGGTGAACACATCCTCGGTGCCCGAGACGGCGGCGCCGCCCACCTGCAGCACGCGCTGTGGCGTCTGGTAGACCAGGCCCGCGCCGTTGGGCGTGTAGTTGGGTGCGATGCCGGGGCCGACCAGCGTGCGCGCGCCACCGGCCAGCGGCGCGGTGTAGAGCTGGCCCGTGTCCGCGAAGACGAGCTGCCGGCCATCGGGCGACACCATGGGATTGCTTTCGGCGCCCGGCCCGGTGGTGAGCTGGCGCAAGGCGCCGCTGGCCAGCGTGAGGCTCCAGATCTTGAACTGGCCGTCGTTGCTGCGGTCGGACGAGAACACCAGCGCGCTGCCATCCGGCGTCCAGGCCGGTTCCCTGTCGTCCTGGGGGCCTTGTGTCAGCTCCCTGGCGTCGGCGCCGTTGGGGCTGATCGACCACAGGTGGTAGTTGCCTTCGCCCGTGTAGTTCTGGAACACGATGGTCCGGCCATCGGGCGACCAGACCGGCGCGGTCGGCTCCAGGGTCCAGGGCGTGATGCGGGTCGCGTTGCCGCCGCCGATCGGCACGACCCACAGTGCGCCCTGCGCCGAGAACACGATCCTCGTGCCGTCGGGCGAGGGTGCCGCTGCCATGTTCGTGCCCTCGTGCAGCTCGACGGTCACGTCGCGCGTGGCGCCTCGGAGCTCGTTGGTCTGCCGCACCTCCACGGGGTTGTTGCCGTCGTCGCCACCGCCACTGTTGCAGGCCGCGAGCAATGCGGCCGACATGGCCGTCACCAGAATCCGGGGTCGCAAAAGCATCGTCTCCTCCTTGTGGTCAGCCATGGCTGCCGTCACAGCGAGAACCCGGCAGCTGCCGGGGCCCTCAGCGCGCCAGAGTCTGTGCGTCGCCGAGCGGTTGCGCAGGGCTGGGGGCCGACCATAGAAGTGCGGGCGCGTGCTCGCAAGGCGCCCATGTATCCAGCGCGAGGACGGTGCAGGGCCTGCGGATCCACGCCGGGACTTGCGCCGCAAGCCCTGCGAAGCGGCCCTGATCTGCTCAGAAACAGAAGCGAATCAGCGCCCTGGAATGGTGCGGAAAATTACAAGTTGTTTCCGCGGCGGCCGGTTCGGCGCCGGTGCGCGTGGGTCCGGCGTGGCGCCTCAGCCTTCGGCCCGGGGATTGGCCACGCCATGGTGCACATGCCCGGCAGGCACATGCCGCGCGGCCGAGCGCACATGCGTGGTCTGGTCGTCGAAGAAGAAATCGGGCTCGAACTCGCGCAGGAACTCGCCCTTGGGCAGGCCGCCCAGGAACATGGCCTCGTCGACCGCGATGTTCCAGTTCATGAGCGTGCGGATCGCGCGTTCGTGCGCGGGTGCGCTGCGCGCCGTGACCAGCGCGGTGCGCACGCGCATGCCCGCGGCGCAGGCCTGTTGCAGCCGGTGCAGCGCGGCCAGCAGGGGCTTGAAGGGCCCATCGGGCAGCGGCAGCGCGGCCTTGTCGGTCTCGTGCAGCTGGAACGCGTCCAGGCCCTGGGCCTGGAACACCTGCTCGGCTTCGTCGGAGAACAGCACGGCGTCGCCGTCGAAGGCGATGCGCACCTCGTTCGGATGGTTGGCCCCGGCCTGCACCGACTCGGTCAGCACGCGGGCGGCCGGAAAGCCCTGGGCCAGGGCCTCGCGCACGTCGGCCTCGTTGGCCGACAGGAACAGGTGGGCGCGCAGCGGCCGCAGGTAGCCGAACGGATCGCGGCCCTGCGTGAACACGCCGCGCTCGAGCCGGATGCCGGCTTCGCGCCCCGAGCGGAAGATGCGCATGCCGCTGACCGGGTCGTTGCGCGAGAGCATGACCACCTCGACGCGCTGCTGCGCCGCGTCGTTGAAGGCCAGCAGCTTGCGCACGAGCGAGAACGCCACGCCCGGACGGGCCGGCACATCCAGCCGGTCGAGCTGCAGCTGCATGTAGGCGCGTGCATCACCGGCCTCGAACAGCCGGTTCTCCTCCTCCAGGTCGAACAGGGCCCGCGAGGAGATCGCGACCACGAGCTTGTCGTCCAGGGTCGCCGGCATGTCAGTTCTCCTTGGTGTGGCGCGCCACCCGTGTTGCCCAAAACCCGCCTGCAAGCCAAGGATCAGAAGGCCGCGGAGCAGGCCATGCCAGCGACATCCGCGGGACTGGCTCTGCCAGACCGCTGGATGGCCTTGCAGGCCGCAGCAGTGCCAAAGGCACTGCTTCCTCGGGCCGTCCAAGCCTGCGCAGGCAGGCTTGGAGCCGCGGCCCTCGGCCCCCTGGAGGGGGTTGGCGGAGCGCGCAGCGCGCAGACTGGGGGTGGTCCACTTACTTCGCGAACTGGTTGAGCTGGATGATGGGCATCAGCACCGCCAGCACGATCAGCATGACGACCAGGCCCATGGCCACGATCAGCAAGGGCTCCAGGATGGTGGCCAGCGCCATCGCGCGGCGCTGCACCTCGCCACCGATCTGGCGCGCGGCGCGCTGCAGCATGGTGGGCAGCTCGCCGGTCTGCTCGCCCAGGCGCGCGAACATGGACACCAGGCCCGGGAAGCGCTTCTTCTGCGCCAGCGCCGAGGCCAGCGGCGCGCCTTCGCGCACCCGCACCAGCGCGTCGAACGCGTCGGCACGCATGGCGCGGTTGTTGAGCGTCTCGGCCGCCGCCTGCAGCGCACGCAGGATGGGCACGCCGGCTGCTGCCAGCATGGCCAGCGTGCTCGTGAACCGCGCGGCGTTGTAGCCCGCGGCCAGCTTGCCGATCAAGGGCAGGCGCAGCACCAGCGCGTCGAAACGCTGGCGCACCGCCTCGGCGCGCAGCGCGAGCTTGAGGCAGATGCCACCGCCCAGCAGCACCAGCGCGATCCACCAGCCATGGTTGCGCACCACGTCGCTGATGGCCAGCATGATCACCGTGAGGATGGGCAGCGCGCGCTTGGTGCCCGCGAACACGTTGGCCACCTGCGGCACCACGTAACCCACGAGGAACATCACGATCACGATGGCCACCAGCGTCACGATGGCCGGGTACAGCGCGGCGCCGATCAGGCGCGACTTGAGTTCCTGCTGGGTTTCCAGGTCCTCGGCCAGGCGCTCGAGCACCAGGCCCAGGTGGCCGCTTTGTTCGCCGGCGCCGATCACGGCCGTGTAGATGGGGCTGAACTCGCGCGGATGCTGGGACAGCGCCTTGGCGAAGGACGCGCCGGCATTGACCTCGGCACGCAGGCCGGCGAGCAGATGGCGCTGGCGTTCGTCCTCGGCCTCCTCGGTCAGCGCGGTCAACGCGCGTTCCAGCGGCAGGCCGGCGGCCACGAGGCCGGCCAGCTGGCGGGTCCAGACCGACAGCGCCGAACCGCGGAACACGCGCCCGGCGAACAGTGTGCGCCCCCTAGGCGCGCCGCTGCCCTCGGCCTGGCCGGCACCCACGGCTTCCACGGACAGGGGCACCAGGGCCTGGGCACGCAGCATGCTGCGTGCCGAGCGCGCGGTGTCGGCCTCCAGCACGCCCTTGCGGGTCGCGCCCTCGGCGTCGACGGCTTCGAATGCGTAGGCGGGCATGGCGTCTGGGCGGGGTCAGTCGCGCGTGACGCGCAGCAGTTCTTCGCGCGAGGTGATGCCGGACGCCACCAGGCGCTCGCCGTCCTCGCGCATGAGCAGCATGCCGTTGCGCTGGGCGGCGGCGCGGATGTCGGCCTCCGAGGCGCGGTTGTGCACCTGGGCGCGGATCGCGTCGTCGGCCACCAGCAGCTCGAACACGCCGGTGCGGCCCTGGTAGCCGGTGTGGCCGCAGGCATCGCAACCCGGCCCGCGGCAGTGCGTGCACAGCTTGCGCACCAGGCGCTGGGCCTGCACGCCCAGCAGCGAGGAGCTCAGCAGGAAGGGCTCCACGCCCATGTCGATCAGCCGCGTGACGGCGCTGGCCGCATCGTTGGTGTGCAGCGTGGCCAGCACCAGGTGGCCCGTCAGCGAGGCCTGGATCGCGATCTGCGCGGTCTCGAAGTCGCGGATCTCGCCGATCATGATCACGTCCGGATCCTGGCGCAGGATGGCGCGCAAGGCCTTGGCGAAGGTCAGCTCGATCTTGGCGTTGACCTGGGTCTGGCCGATGCCGGGCAGCTCGTACTCGATCGGGTCTTCGACCGTCATGATGTTGCTGCGGCTCGCGTCGAGCTCGCTGAGCGCCGCATACAGCGTGGTCGTCTTGCCCGAGCCGGTCGGGCCGGTCACGAGGATGATGCCGTGCGGCTGGGCGATCAGTGCCTGCAGCTGGCGCAGCACCTCGCCCTGCATGCCGACCGAGGCCAGGCTGATGCGCTCGCTGGACTTGTCCAGGAGGCGCAGCACGGCGCGCTCGCCATGGGCGCTGGGCAGCGTGGACACGCGCACGTCGACCGCGCGCGTGCCGATGCGCAGGCTGATGCGGCCGTCCTGCGGCAGCCGCTTCTCGGAGATGTCGAGCTCGGCCATGATTTTCAGGCGCGAGATCAGCGCGGCGTGCAGCGCGCGGTTGGGCTGCACCACCTCGCGCAGCGTGCCGTCCACGCGAAAGCGCACGCTGGAATGGCGCTCGTAGGGCTCGATGTGGATGTCGCTGGCGCCGTCGCGTGCGGCCTGCGTGAGCAGCGCATTGAGCATGCGGATGATGGGCGCGTCGTCGGAGGTCTCCAGCAGGTCTTCCACCGCCGGCAGTTCCTGCATCATGCGCGAGAGGTCGGCGTCGCTCTCCACCTCGCTGACCACGGCCGCGGCGTTGGACTCGCCCTGGGCGTAGGCCGCGCTGATGCGCTGCGCGAGTGTGGCCTGCGGCAGCGACTGCACATGGCGCACGGCGTGCTTGCGCATGACCTCGGCCACGGCCGCCGGGGGCGTGGCCGGGTGCAGCCACAGCGTGGTCTCGCCGAGGTCTTCTTCCAGCAGCAGTTGCTGGCTGCGTGCGAAGGCGTAGGGCAGGGGATGGCGCATGGGGCGGCGGGCGTCTTCAGGGCAGCGGACGGCCCACGGGCTGGGGCGCGCTGCCCGGCGTCTGGGTCTGCAGGTTCGTGGAAGGCGGCAGCAGCGGCTGCGGCACGATGGTGGCCGGTGCCGCCGGTGCAGCGGTGGCACCCGGCGCGACCGGCGCGGCAGTGGGGCGGGCCAGCTCGGGCAGCACCGGCGCTTCGTTGATGCGCACGAGCGCGCTTTCCGGCGGCTGCGCCTGCTGCTGGCCCACGCGCATGAGGTCGTAGCGGTCCAGCGCGAGCTGCTCGGCCGACGGGGTGTCGCGCACGACCACGGGACGCAGGAACACCATGAGGTTGGTCTTCTTGCGCGAGCGCGTCTCGCTGCGGAACAGGTTGCCGAAGAGCGGGATGTCGCCGACGCCGGGCACCTTCTCCTGGTTGCCGCCGTACTGGTCCTGCAGCAGGCCGCCCAGCACCACGATGGAGCCGTCGTCCACGAGCACGGTGGATTCGATGGCGCGCTTGGTCGTGGTCGGCCCGTTCGCCGCGGTGTCCGTGCCGGCCTTCACGGCCGAGCTTTCCTGGTAGATCACCATCTTGACCGTGCCGTTCTCGTTGATCTGCGGGCGCACGCGCAGCGTGAGGCCCACGTCCTGGCGCTCCACGGTCTGGAACGGGTTGACGTTGCCGCCGCTGGTGTTGTTGTTGGTGTAGGAGCCCGTCACGAACGGCACGTTCTCGCCGATGATGATGCGGGCCTCCTCGTTGTCCAGCGTGAGCAGGTTGGGCGTGGACAGCACGTTGCCGTCGCCCTGGGTTTCCAGGAAGCGCGCGAGGAAGCCCAGCACGTTGGCGCCGTTCTTCTGGTAGATGTAGCCCAGGTTCGCGCCCGTGGAAGGCAGGCCCTGCCCCGCCCCCACAGTGCCGGAACCGTTGATGAGGCCGGGCGCGATGCTGAAGATGTTCTTGCCGCCGATGCTGAAGTTGGTGCCGATCGCGCCGATCTTGCTGCCGCCGCCCAGCAGGGCCGACCACTGGATGCCGAACTCGGCGGCCTTCTCGGCGTTGACTTCGACGATCAGGCTTTCCACGAGCACCTGGGCGCGCCGGCCGTCCAGCTTGTCGATCACGGCGCGCAGCTG
>DATKFT010000652.1:0-2856 GCA_035544335.1 Pseudorhodoferax sp. | reverse complement strand
AATGCCCGTGCCACCCTGGAAATTGCTTCAAGCCATTGATTTCAAATAGATTTCCCCTCTCTTGACGCACGCGCACTCCGGCCTGCCGGACCCGAAAGCAAAACGGCCTCCGGATGTCCGGAGGCCGTTTCAAGGGTTAACCCTAGGCTTCAAGCCGCATCAGGATTCACGGCTGGCGCGCTTGCGCTCGTGTTCCTTCAGGAAGCGCTTGCGCAGGCGCACGCTCTTGGGCGTGATTTCCACGAGTTCGTCGTCCTCGATGAACTCGACGCCGTACTCGAGCGTGAGGTCGATCGGCGGCGTGATCTTGATCGCGTCTTCCTTGCCGCTCACGCGGAAGTTGGTCAGCTGCTTGGTGCGCGTGGCGTTGACAACGAGGTCGTTGTCGCGGCTGTGGATGCCCACGATCATGCCCTCGTACACCGGGTCGTTGGCGCGCACGAACATGCGGCCGCGGTCGTCCAGCTTGCCGAGCGCATAGGTGAAGATTTCACCGTCGTCCATGGAGATCAGCACGCCGTTCTTGCGGCCGCCGATCTCGCCTTTGTGCGGCTCGTAGCTGTCGAAGATGTTGCTGATCAGGCCGGAGCCGCGCGTCAGGTTCAGGAACTCGTTCGTGAAGCCGATCAGGCCACGCGCGGGAATGCGGTACTCCAGGCGCACGCGGCCACGGCCGTCCGGCTCCATGTTCACGAGTTCGCCCTTGCGCTCGCCCAGGGCCTGCATCACGCCGCCCTGGTGCTGGTCTTCGATGTCGGCCGTGACCAGTTCGATGGGCTCGTGCTTCTCGCCGTCGACGGTGCGGAACACCACGCGCGGCTTGGAGACGGCCATCTCGTAGCCTTCACGGCGCATGTTTTCGAGCAGGATGGTCAGGTGCAGTTCGCCGCGGCCCATGACCTCGAAGATGCCTTCTTCGTCGGTCTCGTTCACGCGCAGCGCCACGTTGTGCTGCAGTTCCTTCTGCAGACGGTCCCAGATCTGGCGGCTGGTCACGAACTTGCCTTCGCGGCCGGCCAGCGGGCTGGTGTTCACGCAGAAGTTCATGGTCAGCGTGGGCTCGTCGACCTTGAGCATGGGCAGCGGTGCCGGGTTGGCCGGGTCGGTGATGGTCACGCCGATGCCGATGTCGCCCAGGCCGTTGATCAGCACGATCTCGCCGGGGCCGGCCTCGGTGGCCTGCACGCGGTCCAGGCCCTGGAAGGTCAGCACCTGGTTCACGCGGCCCTTGTAGGACTTGCCGTCCGGGCCTTCCATGACGAGCACGTCCATCATGGGCTTGATCGTGCCCTGGCTGATGCGGCCCACGCCGATGCGGCCCACGAAGGTGGAGAAGTCGAGCGCGGAGATCTGCAGCTGCAGCGGCGCGGACGCGTCGCCCGAATTCGCAGGAACGTGGTTGAGGATGGTGTCGAACAGGGCCGACATGTCCGAGCCCCATTGCTCGCCGGGTGCACCTTCTTCGAGCGAAGACCAGCCGTTGATGCCCGAGGCGTAGACCACCGGGAAGTCGAGCTGCTCGTCGGTCGCGCCCAGCTTGTCGAACAGGTCGAACGCGGCGTTGACCACGTGCTGCGGGCGCGCGCCCGGCTTGTCGACCTTGTTCACGACCAGGATGGGCTTGAGGCCCAGCGCCAGCGCCTTCTTGGTCACGAAGCGCGTCTGCGGCATCGGGCCTTCCTGCGCATCGATCAGCAGCACCACGCTGTCCACCATGGACAGCGCGCGTTCCACCTCGCCGCCGAAGTCCGCGTGGCCCGGGGTGTCGACGATGTTGATGTGCGTGCCCTTCCAGGTCACGGCGCAGTTCTTGGCCAGGATGGTGATGCCACGCTCTTTTTCGATGGCGTTGTTGTCCATCACGGTGTCGACGACCTTCTCGTGCTCGGCGAAGGTGCCGCTTTGGCGCAGCAGCTGGTCGACCATGGTGGTCTTGCCATGGTCGACGTGGGCGATGATGGCGATGTTGCGGATCTGTTTGCTCATGGATGGGTTCCCAGGATCTGTTGGATTTCGGTCGGACTCAGCAGCCGGGACGGGATCAGTTCCCCGGCTTTGACATGGGCGGTGCCCAACAGGGCACGCGGTCGGTCGCCGAACACCGCGGCGGCATCGGCATCGGGCCAGGATCCACGCCTGCGCATGCCCGACAGGAAACGGCCCGCATCCTGCTCGGTCAAGGTGACATGCGTGTGTTCGGGCAGCAGGGCTTCGCAAGCCAGCAGCCGTGCCAGGCGTTGCTCTTCGGGCAGGGCTTCGAGTTCGGCCAGCGTGGTGCACTGCGCTGCGTCGAACGGCCCCGTGGCCACGCGGCGCAGCGCGACCAGATGGCCGCCACAGCCCAGCGCCTCGGCGATGTCCTCGCCCAGCGTGCGGATGTAGGTGCCCTTGGAACACTGCACCTTCAGGCGCAGGAAAGGTGCAGCGCCTGCAAGCTGCATCTCCAGCAGCTCCAGTTCATGGATGACCACGTGGCGCGGCTGGCGCTCCACGGTCTGGCCGGCGCGCGCGTACTCGTACAGCGCCTTGCCGTCCTTCTTGAGCGCGCTGTGCATGGGCGGCAGCTGGGCGATCGGGCCCATGAAGCGGTCCAGCACCTCCACCACCTGGCCGGCGCTGCAGGCGACCGGCCGCTGCTGCACGACCTCGCCCTCGGCGTCGGCCGTGGTCGTCGTGGTCCCCAGGCGCACCGTGGTTTCGTAGGTCTTGTCGGCGTCCAGGTGCAACTGGCTGAACTTGGTGGCCGCGCCGAAGCACAGCGGCAGCACGCCGGTGGCCAGCGGGTCCAGCGTGCCCGTGTGGCCGGCTTTTTCGGCGCGCAGCAGCCACTTGGCCTTCTGCAAGGCATTGTTGCTG
>DATKFT010000651.1:0-2014 GCA_035544335.1 Pseudorhodoferax sp. | reverse complement strand
GTCCTCGCAGACCAGCTTCTCGATTCCTGTTGGCGTCATGCCTTCATCTCCTTTGCCTTGTCGATCTCGGCCTGCAGCAGCTGGGGCAGGCGCGCGAGCTGGTACGGGTCCAAGCGGGCGTAATGCTCGGCCGAGGCCAGCACCTCTGACCTGGTCCAGCGCCATGCGCGCGCGTTGTCCTTGATGTGGGCCATGTAGGTCGCCTCGGCTTCGGTCACGCAGCCTGGCGATTCATGAGGCCCGAGAACACGGAGCGGTACTCCTTGTAGGTCTCGAACCGCTGGATCTGGCCAATCGTGCTTTTCACAACGCCGTAGCGAAGCGCCAGTTCTGCCTGGCTGTCGTGGCTCGAACGAATGGCGGCGATGTCCTCGGGCGTGAACTTGCCGAAGCGCTCGCGGGCCTTGGCAGACAGCTTCTCCGCACGTGCGAGGCCTCGCCACTTACCGGCCTTAGCGGCCAGTTGAAAGGGCACCCTGCGATGTACCACCTTCATGTGCTCGAGCAGGATGCAGTCCTTGCAGCCGCACTTCATGATGATTCGACGGTCGGCGGGCAGATCGTTTCCTGCGGCCTTCCACAACACGTTCTGCACGCGTCGGTTGTTCCCCTCGAATCGCATCAGAGGATTACCCTGCGGATCGAGAGCCATGTTCCAGATGCGGCAATCGCCAACCTCATCGGTGCGGCGCAGCACTGACGCCACTAGCTGCGAGGTGTTCAGTTCGAACTCAGCCGGCACGTAGCAGAACACGGACCCGACCTTGTGCCGCTTGATCAGACCGCGCCCGTGCAGGTTGCTCAGCGCCGACTTGATCCGGCGATGCCCAACGCCCAGCTTCTCGGCGATCTCGCGCGAGTGCATCGGGGGCCCGCTCTTGATCAGCGGCAGCAGGCGCAGCGGTGCCGGCTTCGGGTGCGCCCACTTCGGCACAACGAAGCAACGCTCGTCGTTGAACTTGACGCGCTTGATCAGCCCCGCTTCGCGCATGTCCATGAGAACGGGTGTGATGGCGGCCGCGCAGCCCAGATGCGCCTTCACTGCGCTGACTGTCTGGGGCGTCGCGACGAACGCCAAGATGGTGGCCTGCAGGTCTGTCACGCGGCCTCCTGCTGCAGGTGCGAGCGCAAGGCGTCCTGCGCGCACTTCAACGTGTACGGAAGGATCTTGTCGCCCTGGGCATGGCGGCCCAGGATGCGATGCGCCCATTGCTTGTGGTAACCGGCGTTGGAGGTCTCCGCGGGCTTGCGCAGATGCCCCAGCTTCGCCAGCTCCGCTCTCATGCGCTCGGGGTCGGCCTTGGGCATCGGCAGCGCGGGCGCCTCGAATGCCGGAGCTTGGCGGCACAGCGACCGGAACGCCATGACGTTCGGAGGGCGATCCGGCAGGTTTTCTAGCGCCCACGCAATGCGCATCATCGATTCGCGCGAGCGGCCGAACTCCGACAGCTCGTGAGCCCAGGTCGTCTTGATGGCGTTGGCGTCCAGCCCCTCATACAGGCGAATGAACTGTTGGCCGTACGTGACCGTCAGCCGGTCGATGACGCGGTCAACGGCTTGCAACTGCAGGGACATCGAACATCTCCAAATCGATCACGTTGGTGGATTGCTGGCCAGGGGTCTTGGCCGCAACGCCAGGCGCGAACTGCTGCATGCGTTCGCGTTGGCTGCGCTGCCAGTCGGTCTCTCCGGTTGGCCGGCGGGCCGGTTGCGACTCGAAGTCCTTGCGCATCCAGTTGCGCCAGGTGGCCGACCAGTCGGTCCGCGCCGTTCCGAAGGTGTGGTCGCGGAACTTCCTCGTTGCCCGCTCAACGTCCAGCCCAGGACATTCCTCCGTTGCCCAGGCCAACAGGTCGTCCGTCAGCTCGAAACCTTCGGGACAGCGCCGTGTGGCTCGAGGCGCTTGTGCAGAACGGACTGGCGCAGGCGTCGGCGGGGGTGGTGGCGCGTCAGCGCTCTCCCCCATCGACGGAGACGGAGACGGAGACGGAGACGGAGACGGAGCACTGCTGTG
>DATKFT010000650.1:0-5186 GCA_035544335.1 Pseudorhodoferax sp. | reverse complement strand
CCAGGCCAGCAGGCAATGGGCCGCGTTGGCCGGCGCCACCAGCGCCTCGTTCTTGGGGCCGGCGCCCCACAGCGGCAGCAGGTTGAACCAGCTGAAGGCGCGGCCCGAACCGTAGGCGCGCACCAGGGCCAGCACGGGCACGACCACCATGAGCAGGTACAGCGCCGCATGGCCGGCCGCTGCCGCGCGGCCCAGCCAGCCGCTGCCGTGCGGCGGGCGCCGGCCGGCGTTGGCCAGGCCCCAGGCGCCGCGCAGCAGCACGAGGACCATCAGCAACAGGCCCACGCTGGCGTGCGAGCCCACGAAGACCGCTACCAGCGGCGTGCGCCCCAGCGCGAGCCGCAGCCCCATGCCCGTGAACTGCCAGGCGAACAACAGCGCCATGCCCCAGTGCAGCCAGCGGCTGATGCGGCCATAGCGCTCAGGGGAATCGCGCCAGACGGAAATGCTTGCGTTCTGCATGCGGCCGCACTGTAGGCAATCGCGGTAAAGCCACGATGAACGCGGGCTTTCAGCGCAGGTTTTCAGCTGCCTGTGGACGCGTAGTGCCGCACACCCGCGCGCCAGGCCACGAACGCGAGCGCGAGGAACGCGAAACCGGCCAGCGGCGAGATCCAGCCGAGCCAGGCCGGCGCGCCGAGCGGGTCGGCCCGGCCCAGGATGGCCAGGCCCGGGTAGTAGGCCACGCAGGCCAGCGGCACGACGAAGGTCAGCAGCCAACGGAACCAGCGCGCGTACACGGCCATGGGGTACTGGCCGGCTTCCACGCCGCCATAGGTGAACACGTTGGCGATCTCCAGGCTCTCCACGGTCCAGAAGGCCAGCGTGCCCTGCAGCACCAGGATGCCCAGGAACAGCGCCACGCCGCCGGCCACGCAGAACAGCGCCAGCGCCACCGTGGCCGGCGTCCAGGCGATGGGCGCGGCCATGCTGGCGAAGACCAGCACGGCCAGCGCCTGCAGCAGCCGGCCGAAGCGCGACAGCCGCACCTCGTGCGCCATGAGCTGCAGCGCGAGCGGTCGCGGGCGCAGCAGCAGCCGGTCGAAGTTGCCCGTGCGCAGGAACTCCGTGCCCAGGATGTCGAAGCCGCGGCCCAGCGCATCGGCCAGCGCGAACATGGTGTGCACGAGCCCATAGAACAGCGCGACCTCGCCCAGCCGCCAGCCCTGCACGCTGCCGAAGCGGTCGAACAGCGCCCAGATCGCGACCACCTCGATGCCGGTGGCCAGGAACTGCGAGACGGTCAGCAGCAGCGCCGAGGCCGGGTAGCGCAGCTGGCCGCGCAGCGAGGCGGCGACCAGGCGCCAGAACAGGTGGAGGTGCGTCATGTCGGCGCCGCCCGGCCGCCCGCAGGCGCCGAAGCGCCTGCCCGGGGAGCAGCGATGCACGCAGTGGTGAGCGTGGGGGCCATGGGCTCAGCCGCCCTGGATCTCGAGCTGGCGCATGGTGCGCGCCATGAGCAGCCGGCCCAGCCCGATCAGCGCCAGGGCCCAGAACGCCTGCAGGCCCAGCAGTGCGGCGGCCTGCAGGCCCGTGGCCTGCGCCATGTACAGCCGCATCGGAATGTCCAGCAGACCGGCCAGCGGCTGCAGCAGCAGGGCCTGCTGCCAGCCGTCGGGCAGCAGCGCGAGCGGCAGCAGGTTGCCCGACAGCAGCACGACCAGCGGGACGGCCAGCGCGTTGATCCCGCGTGCATCCAGCGCCGCGGCCGCAGCGATGTTGAGCAGCATGACGAGGGCTGTGGACAGCACGAGTGCGAGCAGCGCCGACAACGCGAAGGCCAGCGCCGCCGCCGGGCCGGCCGGCAGCTGCCAGGCCCAGGCATGGAAACCGGCCAGCGGCAGCAGCACGGCCGCAAAGCCCGCCATGAGCGCCACGCGCGGCAGCACGCGCGCGGCGATCCAGCCCGCGCTGCGCGCGAACCACAGCGCATAGGCGTCCACCGGGCGCAGCCGGTCGTAGGCCACGGCGCCCGTGCGCACGGCCTGCGCCACCTCGGGGTCGCCGCTCCAGGGCAGCAGCGCGAGCAGCCCCTGCGCGACCCAGGTGTAGGTGATGGCCTGGGCCAGCGTCATGGCGGGCGCGGCGTCGCCGGCCTGCGAGAAGAACGCCGCCAGCACCATGACCTTGATGCCGCCCCACCAGCACTGCGTGCCGAAGCCCGCAAGCGCGGCCGCACGGTACTGCAGCACCTGCAGGAAGCGCGAGACGAAGATGGCGCGGTAGGCGGGCATGTCAGTGCCGCCCGGCCGCCCGAAGGCACTGACGCGCCCCCTTGGGGGGCAGCGATGCGCGCAGCGATGAGCGTGGGGGCATGGTCAGCTTTCCGCCGCACCGTGCAGCGCGTAGAAGCGCGTGATGACCTCCTCGATCGCGAGGCCTTCGAGCCGGATGTCCTCGACCGCGTGCGCGGCCGCGATGCCGGCGATCAGCGCGGGCGCCGCCACCTGGGCGGGGTCGAAGCCCAGCACCAGGGTGCGGCCCTCGCGCGCGATCTCGCGCACACCGGGCTGCGCGAGCGCCGCGGGCGGCGTCTCGGCGAAGTCCACGAGCAGCCGGCGTTCGGCCAGCACCTGGGCCCGCAGCGCGGCCACGGGGCTGTCGGCCAGCACGCGGCCATGGCCGATCACGATCACGCGTTCGGCCAGCGCCTCGATGTCGTGCATGTCGTGCGTGGTCAGCAGCACCGTGGTGCCGCGCTCGCGGTTGGCGCGGCGCACGAAGTCGCGCACCGCGAGCTTGGAGGGCGCGTCCAGGCCGATCGTGGGCTCGTCCAGGAACAGCAGGTCGGGTTCGTGCAGCAGCGCGGCCGCGATCTCGGCGCGCATGCGCTGGCCCAGCGAGAGCTGGCGCACGGGCTGGTCGAGCACGCGCTCGAGCTGCAGGGCGGCGACCAGTTCGTCGCGCGTGGCGCGGTAGCGGCGCGGGTCCACGCGGTAGATGTCGCGCAAGAGGTCGAAGCCCTCGCCCACGGGCAGGTCCCACCAGAGCTGGGTGCGCTGGCCGAACACCACGCCGATGCGTCCCACGTGCCGCTGGCGGTCGGCGAAGGGGTCGCGCCCGTCCACCGCCACGCGGCCGCCGTCGGGCCGCAGGATGCCGGCCAGGATCTTGATGGTGGTGGACTTGCCCGCGCCATTGGGGCCGATGAAGCCCAGCAGTTCGCCGCGTTCGAGCTGGAACGACACGCCGGCCAGCGCCTCGACCCTGCGGTGGCGGCGCTGCCACAGGCCGCGCAGCGCGCCGGCCAAGCCGGGCGCGCGCTCGGCGATGCGGTAGGTCTTGGTGAGTTGCTCGACGACGATCTGCGGCATGGGCCGTGGGGGCGGGCAGCGAAGGGGGCGCGGATTCTAAGGGCCCGCGCCGCAGGCCCTCGTGTGCGGGCCGCCATCGGGTGCTTCGCGTGGGCGCGAGGGCTTCGTTCGCAGCGTCTCAGTCCGCGACGAAGCCCGTGGCCTTGACGATGCGCGCCCAGCGCGCCGACTCGTCGTTCATGCGCTGCAGGAAGGCGTCGCCGCACAGCGTTGCCGAGGGCGCGAGGCCGGCCGTGGCCATGCGCTGGCGGAAGTCCGGCGAGGCCAGCACCTTCTGGTGCGCCGCGGTCAGCCGCTGCACGATGGGCGCAGGCAGACCCTTGGGGGCCGACAGGCCGAACCAGACCGTGGTCTGCAGCTGGGGCAGGCCGATCTCGGCCACCGTGGGCACGTCGGGCAGGTCGGCTGCGCGCTGGCCCGCGGTGGTCGCGTAGGCCACGAGCTTGCCGGCCTTGATCTGCGGGCCCGCCGTGGCGGTCTGCACGAAGCCCAGCGGTGCCGTGCCGCCCAGCATGTCGGTGATCTGGGTCGGGCTGCTGCGGTAGGGCACATGCGTCATCTCGACCTTGAGCGCCTCGCCGAGCTGGTAGCCCAGGAAATGCGCCGGCGAACCGGGGGCGAAGGACGAGTAGGTCGGCGGCGTCTTCTGCGCGCGGATCCATTGCGTGAGCTCGGCGAAGTTGTGCGCACCCAGGCTCGGATGGCTGGCCAGCACGAGGCCGGCTTCCACGCCCTGGCAGATCTGCGTGAAGTCGCCCGGCACGTAGCGTGCGCGCGGGTTGGCGCTGGGCGTGATGGTCATCATGCCGGCCGTGCTGACCAGCAGCGTGTAGCCGTCGGCCGGCGTGCGCGACATGAGCTGGGCCGCCACCATGCCGCCCACGGCCGGCGAGTTCTCCACCACGACAGGCTGGCCCAGCTCGCGGGCCAGCAGGTCGGCCAGCGCGCGGGCGTAGGCGTCGGGCGGGCCGCCCGGCGTGGAGGGGGTGACGAGTTTGATCGGCCGTTCGGGCCAGTTCTGGGCCTGGGCGCCGAAGCTGGCGCAGGCGAGCAGCAGGGTGGCGGCGCAGAGCGCGCGGCGTGGCAGGGGACGGGGCATGGCGGGTCTCGTGTTCGGGAAATGGAGCGCTTCAGCGCTGCGGCATGTCGCTGTGGGAATAGCCCAGGCTGACGGTGGCGTCTTCGGGAATGGCGGGCACCGTGCGTTCCCAGGCCAGCCAGTCCGCACGCAGCGTGTCGAGCATCTCGGGGTGCTTGCGCGCGAGGTTGGCGCGCTCGCGCGCGTCCTGGCGCACGTTGAACAGGTACTCGTGCTCGTCGACCTGGAGGTACTTCCAGTCGCCACGGCGCAGTGCGCGCTGGTGGCGGTGGTGCATGCGCCAGTACAGAGGGCGCTCGAAGCGCTGGCCGGGGTCGCGCAGCACGGCGGCCAGCGAGACGCCGTCGATCGGATGGTCCGGGTGCGGCCGGCCGCCGCCCAGCTCCAGCAGCGTGGCCGACCAGTCCATGGTCATGCAGTGCTGCGCGCTCTGGGTGCCGGCCGGGATGGCCGCGGGCCAGTGCGCGATCCAGGGCACGCGGATGCCGCCTTCGGTCAGGTCCATCTTGCCGCCCACGAGCGGCCAGTTGTCCGAGAAGCGCTCGCCGCCGTTGTCGCTCGTGAAGACGATCAGCGTGTTCTCCAGCAGGCCCTGCTCGCGCAGCGCCGCGACCAGCCAGCCGATGCCCTCGTCCATGTGGTGGACCATGCGGCGGTAGGTCTCCACGTCGCCGCCGTCCAGATGGAACAGGTTGCTGGCCACCTCGGCTGCCAGGTGGGCGTCGTCGCGCGTCTCCCAGGGCCAGTGCGGCGCCGTGTAGTGCAGGCTCAGG
>DATKFT010000649.1:0-2892 GCA_035544335.1 Pseudorhodoferax sp. | reverse complement strand
CCACGCCGGTTTCCGTGGCCGCCGTGACCCAGGCCGACGTCGCCACCTGGGACGAGTTCTCGGGCCGCCTCGAAGCCGTGGAGCGCGTGGACCTGCGTTCGCGCGTGGTCGGCACCGTGCAGGCCGTGCACTTCCGTGAAGGTGCGCTGGTCAACAAGGGCGACCTGCTCGTGACCATCGACCCGGCCCCGTACGCGGCCGAGGTCGAGCGCGCCGAGGCCCAGGTCGTGGCCGCCGAGGCGCGCCAGTCGTTCACGAAGAGCGAACTCGAGCGCGCCCAGCGCCTGCTGGACGAGCGCGCGATCGCCCAGCGCGAACACGACGAACGTGCCAATGCGCACCGCGAGGCCCAGGCCAACCTGCGTGCGGCCCAGGCTGCGCTGCAGTCGGCCAGGCTCAACCTGTCGTGGACCCAGGTCCGCGCCCCGGTCGCGGGCCGTGCGGGCAAGGTCGAGATCACGGTGGGCAACCTGGTGTCGGCCGGCCCCGGCGCGCCGGTGCTGACCACGCTGGTGTCGGTCAGCCCGATCTACGCGAGCTTCGACGCCGACGAGCAGGTCGTCAGCAAGGCGCTGCGCGACCTGCCTGGCGGCGGCGGCGCGCGCACGCAGATCGAGCGCATCCCGGTGCGCATGGGCACGGCCGGCCACGAGGACACGCCGCTGGTCGGCCGCCTGCAGTGGGTGGACAACCAGGTCGATGCCAAAAGCGGCACGGTGCGCGTGCGCGCCCAGTTCGACAACAAGGACGGCCAGCTCATGCCGGGCCAGTTCGCGCGGCTGCGCATGGGCCAGGTCAAGACCGCGCCCGCGCTGCTCGTCAACGAACGTGCGGTCGGCACCGACCAGGACAAGAAGTTCGTGATGGTGGTCGATGCCGACAACAAGGCCCAGTGGCGCCAGGTGACGCTGGGCGCCAACGTGGATGGCCTGCGCATCGTGAGCTCGGGCCTGCAGCCCGGCGAGCGCGTGGTCGTCAACGGCCTGCAGCGCGTGCGCGCCGGCATGCTGCTGGCGCCGCAGCCGGTGGCCATGGACGCCCGCAACCCTGCGCCGGGACCGCAGGCGCGCGCCGCCGGCGCCCAGCCGCAATCCTGACCGCCGCCCGGCACCGCTAGACCACCCCCTCCTGCCTTCCTACCGTGCGCGCCGCTGGCGCGGCACGGCGGGGGTGGCTGTGCCCGTTCCATCCGAGAACCGCCATGAACCTCTCCAAATTCTTCATCGACCGGCCGATCTTCGCCGGCGTGCTGTCGGTGCTGATCTTCCTCGCCGGCCTGATCGCCATGCGCGCGCTGCCGATCTCCGAGTACCCCGAAGTCGTGCCGCCTTCGGTGGTGGTGCGCGCGCAGTACCCGGGCGCCAACCCCAAGGTCATCGCCGAGACCGTGGCCACGCCGCTCGAAGAGCAGATCAACGGCGTCGAAGGCATGCTCTACATGGGCAGCCAGGCCACGACCGACGGCGTGATGACGCTGACCGTGACCTTCAAGCTCGGCACCGACCCCGACAAGGCCCAGCAACTCGTGCAGAACCGCGTGGCGCAGGCCGAGCCGCGGCTGCCCGAGGAGGTGCGGCGCCTGGGGCTGACGACGATCAAGAGCGCGCCCGACATCACCATGGTCGTGCACCTGGTCTCGCCCAACGGCCGCTACGACATGAACTACCTGCGCAACTACGCGGTGCTCAATGTCAAGGACCAGCTCGCGCGCATCCAGGGCGTGGGCCAGGTGCAGATCTTCGGCGGCGGCGAATACTCCATGCGCGTCTGGCTGGACCCGCAGAAGGTGGCGCAGCGCGGCCTGTCGGCCAGCGACGTGGTGGCCGCCATCCGCGGCCAGAACATCCAGGCCGCGGCCGGCGTGGTCGGCTCCTCGCCGGGCCTGCCCGGCGTGGACGTGCAGCTGTCCATCAACGCCCAGGGCCGGTTGCAGAACGAGGAGGAGTTCGGCGACATCATCGTCAAGACCGGCAGCGATGGCGCCGTGACGCGCCTGCGCGACATCGCGCGCATCGAACTCGGCGCGGCCGACTATTCGCTGCGCTCGCTGCTCAACAACGACGATGCCGTGGGCATGGGCGTGTTCCAGTCGCCCGGCGCGAACTCGCTGGAGATCTCCGCCCAGGTGCGCGAGACCATGAAGCTCCTGGCGCACAACATGCCCGAGGGCGTGGAGTACCGCATCGCCTACGACCCCACGCAGTTCGTGCGCGCCTCCATCGAGTCGGTGGTGCACACGCTGCTCGAAGCCATCGCGCTCGTGGTCATCGTGGTGATCCTGTTCCTGCAGACCTGGCGCGCCTCCATCATTCCGCTGCTGGCCGTGCCGGTGTCGGTGGTGGGCACGTTCGCCGTGCTGCACCTGCTGGGCTTCTCGATCAACGCGCTCTCGCTGTTCGGCCTGGTGCTGGCCATCGGCATCGTGGTGGACGACGCCATCGTGGTCGTGGAGAACGTGGAGCGCAACATCGCCGACGGCCTGTCGCCGCGCGAGGCCACCTACCGCGCCATGCGCGAGGTGTCCGGCCCCATCATCGCGATCGCGCTGGTGCTGGTGGCGGTGTTCGTGCCGCTGGCCTTCATCAGCGGGCTCACGGGCCAGTTCTACAAGCAGTTCGCGGTGACCATCGCGATCTCCACCGTGATCTCGGCCATCAACTCGCTGACGCTGTCGCCGGCCCTGGCCGCGCTGCTGCTCAAGGGGCATGACGAACCCAAGGACGCGCTCACGCGCGGCATGGACCGCGTGCTGGGCGGCTTCTTCCGCGGCTTCAACAAGCTGTTCGCGCGCGGCTCCGACGCCTATGGCGGCGGCGTCAAGAGCGCGATCGCGCGCAAGGGCGCCATGCTGCTGCTCTACGCGGCGCTGGGTGCCGTGACGGTGGGCCTGTT
>DATKFT010000648.1:0-1926 GCA_035544335.1 Pseudorhodoferax sp. | reverse complement strand
TCCCGCGCAACGCGCGGCTGGCGTTCGAGCAGGCCTGCAAGGTGCTTTGAGCCGGCACCCGGGTACCCCGGGCACCCGGCGCTCCTGCACGAGCGTCGGGCTGGGGTCCGCACCATCCGGCTCGCTGTCGGGGGAGGAAGGGGGCGTTCAGGCCGTGTCCTCGGCCGCCTCCTTGGCCCGCAGCTTGGCACCGATGTACTCGCCGTGTGTCACGTGCAGCAGGCCCGCGATCTTGCTGATCGCGTGGTTTTCGTCGGCCTGCACGCGCTGGTCGGCGTAGGCCACTGACCACAGCGCTTCGACGAGCTCGATCTTCTGCGGCTGCGTGAAGCTGTCGTTCAGGACGCTCGTGAACCGGTGGTAGTCGTACAGCTGCTGGGTTTCGGCCTGTGCGCGCGCGAGCAGGCGTTCGCCCGCGTCGTCGGCCAGCGTGAACGCGCGGCGCAGCGCCTGCAGCACGGCCTGGCGCTCGCTCTGGCCATGGCCCGCGGCCCGCATGACCTCGGCCAACAGCACCGCCGCGGCGAGCTGGGGCGCATGCCAGGCCTGTGGTGGGTCGGTGGCAGGGGCGGTCAGGTTGTCGAACAGTTCCTTGAGCGAGCGCAGCATGCGGGGCGTTTCAGAGCGGCGGTGCTGGGTGGACCCCGCCAGCGCCCTGCGGGTTCCCGCGGTCTCTGCCCTGCACGCGTTCTCAGGCTCCGCCCCTGCTTTCGCGCTGCTGCCCGTAGGCCAGCTCCATGCGCCAGGCCAGCCCCAGGAACAGCGATTGGGCCAGGCACAGCGTGCTGGTCAGTGCGCGAAAGCCGAAGGTCGCGCCGTCCTGCGCCAGCAGCACGGCGTCGGCGCGCTTGGCCAGCGGGCTCAGCCGGCTGTCGGTCAGCGCCAGCACCTTGGCGCCGCGCGCGGCCGCCGCCTCCACCACGTTGAGCGTCTCGCTCGCATAGGGCGCGAACGAGACCGCCACGAGCACGTCGCCTGCGGACAGGGCCCGCAGCTGCCCCTCCTGCATGTGGCCCAGGCCGTGCAGCCAGTGCACGGGCTTTTCGGTGTGCTGCAGCGCATAGGCCAGGTAGGCGCCGACCGGGAACGCGCGCCGCGAGGCCATCAGCCACAGGGCCGGGGCCTGCACCATGAGCTCGACCGCGGCATCGAAATCGCCCTCGGGCAGCGCGTGCTGCAGGGCCTGCAGGCTCGCGATGCTGCCGCCGATCACCTCGTGCGCGATCTGCGCGGGCGAGCCGGCACCGGCCAGTGCGCGCACGCGCTGCTGGTAGCCGCCTTCGGGCGCGAGCTGGCGGGCCGCGCCGACGCGGAACAGCGCCTGCATCTCCGAGTAGCCGGCCAGCCCGAAATGCTTGGCGAAGCGCACCACGGCCGAGGGCTGCACCTCGCACTGGCGTGCGGTGTCCTGGATGCCGTCGAGCGCGAGCCGGTCGCGCTGGGCCTCGACATGGCGCGCGATCACCTTGAGCTGGCGCGACAGCGGTTCGTAGCCCGCGCGCACGGCCGCGAGGAAGGCATCGGCATCGGCGTAAGGGGCCAGCGTTTGCGCCGCAGGGGTGTTTCTATTTTTCAAGGTATTGGAATTTTATTTCTAAACGCGCTACCATCGCCGCCAGTTTTCATTGCCTGGCCCAGTTTCGATGCCGAGTTTGCACTTTCCGAGCGCCACCGAGCGCGACTTCGATGTGGCCTGCCTGGGCCGGCTGGCCGTGGACCTCTATGCGCAGCAGATCGGCTGCTCGCTCGAGGAGGCCCACAGCTTCAACAAGTACCTGGGCGGTTCGTCCGGCAACATGGCCTTCGGCACGGCGCGGCTGGGCCTGCGTTCGGCCATGGTCACGCGCGTGGGCGACGAGCAGAACGGCCGCTTCCTGCTCGAGACGCTGCGCCGCGAAGGCTGCGACGTGAGCCAGGTGCAGATCG
>DATKFT010000647.1:0-4035 GCA_035544335.1 Pseudorhodoferax sp. | reverse complement strand
TCTGCTCCTGCGCGGGGTACTTGTGCGCCACGGCCCAGCGTGGCTCGCGCGACTTGAAGCCCAGCTGCAGCTGCAGCGCGCGGTCGTCGACCTTGTAGACCACGCCGTCGATGTCGAAGGGCAGGCTGTCGCGCGCGGCCGCGATCAACGCATGGAAGTCCGCCAGGCCCTGGGCGCCCTGCACCACCTGGCGGTCGCTGTTGACGGGCACGCCCATGGCGGCCAGCGCGTCCAGCGTGGCCGAATGCGTGGCCGGCGCCTCCCAGCCCTGCACCTCGCCCAGACCGTAGGCGAAGAAACTCAGCGGGCGTTGCTGGGCGATGCCCGCATCGAGCTGGCGCACCACACCGGCCGCGGCGTTGCGCGGGTTCACGAAGGTCTTGCCGCCGCTCTCGCGTTGGCGCTCGTTGAGCGCCTCGAAATCGTCGCGGCGCATGAAGACCTCGCCGCGCACCTCCAGCACCGGAACGTCGCCGTGCTTGAGGTAGTTCGGGATGTCCTTGATCGTGCGGATGGTGTGCGTGACGTCCTCACCGGTCTCGCCGTCGCCGCGCGTGGCGGCCTGCACGAGCTCGCCGCGTTCGTAGCGCAGGTTGATGTCCAGGCCGTCGAACTTGAGCTCGGCCGCATAGGCCAGCGCCGGCGCGTCCTCGGCCAGCTTGAGCGCGTTGCGCACGCTGGTGTCGAACTTGAGCGCGCCGGCCGGCGTGGTGTCGGTCTCGGTCTTGATCGACAGCATGGGCACGGCATGGCGCACGGGCGTGAGGCCTTCCAGCACGGCGCCGATCACGCGCTGCGTGGGCGAATCGGGCGTCACCAGTTCGGGCCAGGCCGCCTCCAGCGCTTCGAGCTGCTGGTAGATGCGGTCGTACTCGGCGTCCGGCACTTCCGGATCGTCGAGCACGTAGTAGCGGTGCGCGTAGCGGCGCAGCAGCGCCTTGAGCTGCTGCGCCTGTGCGGTCGGCTCTGCGGGAGCGGCCATCAGCTGAACAGCCTGCGCGCCAGCGGCGAGCCCGAGGACAGGTCCCGCGCATCCAGCGTGTCGTAGAGCTGCTCGAGCTCGGAGCCGATCACGTCCATGGCCTCGCGTGTGAGCGGGCGCGCCGCGTCGTCGGTGACCACGCCGTCCATGGCCTGGGCCAGCGCCATGGCGGCCTCGCGCAGGCGCACGAAGGGCTGCTCGGCGCGTTCGACCTGGGGCACGTCCAGGGTCAGCGTCACGCTGCGGATGGCGGCCTGGTCGGGGTCCTCGGCCAGCGCGGCCTGGGAGTCGAAGGCCAGGCCCAGCAGCGGCGGCATGCCGGGCGTGCCCGCGGGCAGCACCATGCGGCCCGGGATCATGCCGGCCACGAAGCCCAGCCGCGCGGCGTTCTGGTGCAGGTAGCCCGGGCTCCAGGCCGCGTGCAGCGCGCGCAGCGTGAAGCTCAGCTGCGCGTCGTGGCTGCTCGCGAACTGGTCGAGTTCGCGCGCACGCGCCACCTCCTCGCGCATGTCCGGGAACTCCGGCGCGCCGTTCATCGCGTCGGCGAAGGCCTGGGCCTTCATGACGAACTCGGAGAACTCGATCTCGTTGAGCGCGCCCGTGCGGTTGGCCAGTTGCACGCCGGCCTGCAGCAGGTCGTAGCGCTGGCCGGCCAGCGGTGGCTCCCACTGCCCGCTCGCGGTGTTGCGGCCTTCCACGGCGAAGGGCTTGCTGCCCACGCGGCGCGTGGCCGGCAGCGCGGCCAGCACGGCGTCGCCCGACACCGGGCCTTCGGGCGCGATGGGCGCAATCACGTCGACCAGGGGGTCCAGCGTGGCGCGGCGCTCGGGCGCGGCCGGCAGCGGCAGGCTGGCGTCGTCGAAGCCGGGTTCGCGGCGCTCGCCGTCGGCCGCGTCCTCGTTCGGGGCGGGTTCGGTGGCAATGGGGTCGGGCCGGCGCGGCGCATTGCGGCGCGACGACCAGGCGCTGTGCGCCACGACGCCGGCGAGCACGATGCCGCCCGCCACGGCCAGGCCGATCTGCAGCGTGCTGCTCATCGGTTTCCTCTTGTTCTGGTTTGGATGGAGTTCAGGTCTCGGCCATCGACAGCGCCGATTCCATGTCGACCGCCACGATGCGCGAGACGCCCTGCTCCTGCATGGTCACGCCGATCAACTGCTGCGCCATCTCCATGGCGATCTTGTTGTGGCTGATGAACAGGAACTGGGTCTCGCGGCTCATGGCGCTCACGAGTTTGGCATAGCGTTCGGTGTTGGCGTCGTCCAGCGGCGCATCCACCTCGTCGAGCAGGCAGAACGGCGCGGGGTTGAGCTGGAAGATCGCGAACACGAGCGCGATGGCCGTCAGCGCCTTCTCTCCGCCCGACAGCAGGTGGATGGTCTGGTTCTTCTTGCCGGGCGGCTGGGCGATGACCTGCACGCCCGAGTCCAGGATCTCGTCGCCCGTGATGACCAGCCGCGCGTTGCCGCCACCGAACAGCTCGGGGAACATGCGGCCGAAGTGGCCGTTGACGGTGTCGAAGGTGCCCGACAGCAGCTCGCGCGTCTCGTTGTCGATCTTGCGGATCGCGTCCTCGAGCGTGGTCATGGCCTCTGTGAGGTCGGCCATCTGCGCATCGAGGAACTGCTTGCGCTCGCGCGCGGCGCTGAGTTCGTCCAGCGCCGCGAGGTTGACGGCGCCCAGCGCGACGATCTCGCGGTGCAGCCGGTCGATCTCGGTCTGCAGGCCCGAGAGCCGCACGTTGCCCTCGGTGATGGACTGGGCCAGCTGGGCCATGTCCACGCCGGCGTCGGCCAGATGCTGGCTGTACTGCTCCAGGCCCAGGCGCGCGGCCTGCTCCTTGAGCTGGAATTCGGTGATGCGCTGGCGCAGCGGGTCGAGCTCGCGCTCGAGCTTCAGGCGGCGCTCGTCGCTCGCGCGCAGGCGCTGCGTGAGGTCGTCGTACTCGCTGCGCTGCGCGCCCAGGGCGGCCTCGCGCTCGAGCTTGAGCGCCAGTGCGTTCTGCAGCCCGGCCTGGGCCGCGGCGTCCGACAGGCGCGCCAGCTCCTCGCGTGCGCGCTCCTCCTCGCCCACGAGCGCGCCGGCCTGCTGCTCGGCCATGGCGATGGCGCGCGACAGCTCGTCGCGCCGCGCGCCCAGGCTGCGGTGCGCGAACTGCGCCTCCTGCGCCTGGCGCTCCAGGCTGCGCTGCTGCTCGCGCGATTCGGCCAGCCGGCGCTGGGCCTCGATCACACGCTCGTCGAGCTGGGCATGGCGCTCCTGGCTGTCGGCCAGCTGCATGTCCAGTTCCTCGAAGCGGGCCTCGGCCGTGATGCGGCGCTCCTGCAGGTCTTCGAGCTGCGCGTCGACCTCGGCCAGATCGCCGCTGAGCTGTTCGTTGCGCGCGCGGGTCTGCTCGGCCAGCTGCTGCAAGCGCAACGTCTCGACCTGCAGCGTGTGCGCGCTGCTCTGCGTCTCGGCGGCCTCGCGGCGCGCACCGACCAGGCGCTGCGAAGCGTCGGCATACGCAGCCTCGGCGCGCACCAGCGCGCTGCGCGATTCCTCGCCGATCAGGGCCTGCGCGCGCAGCTGCTTGTCCAGGTTCTCGATCTCCTGCGCACGCGCGAGCAGCCCGGCCTGCTCGGAGTCCTGTGCGAAGAAGCTCACGCTGTGCGCGCTGACCGCATGGCCGGCGCGCACATAGATGGTCTCGCCAGGCCGGAGCTGGCTGCGCTGGGCCAGCGCTTCCTCGAAGCTGGCGGCGGTGTAGCAGCCGTGCAGCCATTCGGCGAACAGCGCGCGCTGGGCCGCATCTCCCAGGCGCAGCAGATCCGCGAGCTGCGGCAGCGGGGGCCGGCTTGCCGCGTCGGGCGCAGCCGGGCTGGCCGGCGGGCTGTAGAAGGCCAGCTTGGCCGGCGGGCCCTCGGCGCCCTGCTGGCCCAGGAAACCCTTGACGCTGTCCAGCCGCGAGATCTCGAGCGCGCCCAGGCGCTCGCGCAGCGCGGCCTCCAGTGCGCTCTCCCAGCCCTGTTCGATGTGGATGCGGCTCCAGATGCCTTGCAGGCCGTCCAGGC
>DATKFT010000646.1:0-2051 GCA_035544335.1 Pseudorhodoferax sp. | reverse complement strand
CGATGGCGTTGGTGATCGGCGAGTTGAAGGTGGCGGAGCGGGGGGACCTTGGGTGCAGGATCTGGGTGCGCCACATGCCCGATGCGCCCTTGCTGATGGAGACGAGAAGCTGGGACCGGCTCGTACGCGTGCAGTCTGCGCTGTTCGAGGCACGCGATGCCGATTCCGGACATCGGGTGCGACTGGTGCTGGGCGCTCTCATACACGCGCGTCGCGAGTTCACCTACGAAATCGATGCAGCCACCGTGATGCTGGTGAATGAGCAGTGGATCCCCGTGGAAGGTGTGTACGAGATTCCACTTATCGGCGAGCTGGTGGCGCAGCAGCGGCGCTTCGTCAAGCCGCTGCGTTACGACGCCCGCAGCGCAGCGCCTTTCCCGAACGCGTTGCTGCTCGACTGTGGTGCCGTGCCTGTCGCCCTGCACATGAGCAGCGATTTCCTTCAGCCCACGGAGCGGCTGCTCAAGGAGAAGGCAGTGCATGCTGCCGGCCTGGGGGCTTGGCTCTGGCACGCTGGCGATCCCATGCCGGAACTGCCCCCGAGCACCCACGGCGCTGCACGCCAGTGAGAGTGCTCGGAGACATAGGGGTCAGGTAGCAGCCCCTCGTTGTCGGAACACCGGCAAGCCCCGGATGACGGGTGCTTCACAGTCGAACTTCAGCCAGATGATCCCGGCCTGTTCGGCCGCGTCGAAGATGGATGCCAGGTCGGCCTCGGCGGGGTGCCTGTGGCGCGGCGCTCCGACGTACACGAATCCCCCGAATTCCGTCGGATAGGCGTTCACGGAGAGATCATCTTCCTGGAGCCTCTGCCGGGTGTCCGGTGTCAGGTGCGACAACGACAGTGCGACAAGCGATTCGGCCTGCTCTCGCAGGCCCTCGATACAGTCAGTTTCCATGCGTACTCCTTGTCCGGAGGCTCCGGCCGCGCCGCTTGGCCATGCGGCGCGCCGGGCCTTCAGGATTTCTCCCTTCGATTCAGCGCCGAAGGCTCGAGTTGGGTTGATCGTCAGATCAGACCGCGCTCGGCCATCGACAGGAACTGGTTGCCGGCGACCACGAAGTGGTCGATGACGCGGACATCCACGAGCATCAAGGCGGCTTTGAGCGTGGAGGTGAGCGCTTCGTCCGAGCGACTTGGCTCCGGCACCCCACTCGGGTGGTTGTGCGCGAAGGCCACCGCAGCCGCGTTGCGCGCCAGTGCGGCTTTCACCACCTCTCGAGGATAGACCGTGGTCTGCGCCAGGGTTCCCCGAAACATGACTTTGGCATCCAGCAGTCGGTGGTTCGTATCGAGGAAGACCACCAGGAAGACCTCGTGGTCGAGCCCTGAGAAGCGCAATGTGAGCCAGTCGCGGAGGCTTTGGGGCCGATCCATCATGGGCGCTTCGCTGAGATCTCGCTGCAGGTCGCGCAGCAATAGCTCCTTCGCAAGGCCCAGCAACTGGCCCAAGTGGCCTTCGCGTGGCGAGAACGTGTCGGGCGAGCCATCGCGCGCCAGCGGGTGCGGACCCGGCAACGCGCAAGCTGCGGTATAGAAGAACTGGTCGACCAGAGCCTCGCGGCTCAAAGCGGATAGATTCATGGCGATCTCCATGCTGAAAAATGGTGGAGACGCCTATTCCCGCGGGGACGGCGTCCCCGGTGGGAAATGGGTGCACAACGAAAGTCGGCACGGTTTTAAAGGCAGGTAACGTCTGCGACGCCGGCAAGTGCCGGGAGAGCCTTTACATAGAAAGGCAACACTCGCAGAAGTGTGATCGACGAAGGCCCTCGCATCAAGCGGATTGCGCTCGACAGCCCGAAAACGCATGGTGGGGCGGGCGGTTTGCAGTGGCAATCGGTTGGCACTTCTGTTGAGCTGTTGCATATCGCAGACGGGTGCGGTGCCTCGCAGCGGAGACCGACACTGCGGCTACATCTTGGTGTCACTGGGGTGACAGTGCAGATATTTCTTCGCATCCGCCGCGGTTCTTGAACATAGGGCGTGCGTCTTGCGTCAACATGGTCGCCAAGAGGTAGACTCCATGATCCGCCTGGGCCCCCAGATC
>DATKFT010000645.1:0-5108 GCA_035544335.1 Pseudorhodoferax sp. | reverse complement strand
GACCCATTCGGGGTTGTTCGCGAGCGCCTCCCTGACCCACTGCGGGTACCGGTCGAGCGACTCTTTCATCCAGCGCCTGGTCTCGCCGGCGATGTAGCGGCGCACGTCTTCGCAGTCGAGAACGCCACAGTAGGGAATCGGCGACAGCGGACTGCAACCGACGACCTTGAGGCAGCTCGCGAACGAGAACGGCTTGCCGTCCTTGTCCGGCTCGGTGAACACCCACCGCAGCGTCGTCATCTTCTCGTCGAGCGGTGCTTCGGGATCGGCGAGCACCTGGACGTCCTGTAGCAGGCGCCAGTGCAGGTAGACGATCTCCTCTTCGGTCCACTCGCGGACACCGTCCGCACTGTCGGCGTCGAACACCGACCAGTCCGGTGCCTCGATCACCGCGGCACCCACCATGGCGGTGCTCGGGGTGAGAAAGAACAAGCCCGCTGCGATGCTGCTATGCGGATGTTCGGACGCGATGCCATGTCGCATGGCTTCCTCCTGGATGTTGGAGGAGGCGCACTGACCCCATTGGGGGCGTACGCCCCTCGGGGTGATGACGCTCGGACGCGAACGTCCGAGACCTATGGGATCCGAAGACCCGGGCTGGCTGAGGAGGGAGGTAGACCCACCTTGATCGGTGTGCCAGCTACCGACCGGAAGAAGCTTTCGGCGCACAGCGGACGCCTGCCTCGAAAGCCGGTTCCTGTGACCGTGTGGTGGCTGCCACGCGGAAGTTTCTTCAGGGCTTGCGTTCGGGGTGCGGTCGCGGTCCGAAGGCCGCCTCGATGCACCCCACGGGCAAGCTGCCGTTGGGTTGCACATTAGGCAAGGAACCGAGCGTGGTCAAGCGCTCTGACCCGTCCTGCACTGACTGTGCTCGAAATGCCCTCCAAATGCGCCTCGATTCGAGGTGGCGGCCCATCCATGCGACTTTGAAGATCGGGTGGAACCAGCATCGGAGCAAGCAATGACCGACTTTCAGATGGTGCAGACCGATCGTGGCCGGGTGAATGCGCGCATCATGGCCAAGGAGGCGAAGGTGGACTTCAGGCGCGTGGAGGGCGCGAGCCTGAAGTTGCGGACGCGCTTGACAAGCGCAGAGGGGAAGCGCCTCTTCGTGCGTCTGTTTCAGACCTTGCAACTGAACGCGTACTTCGTGTCCGTCATCGCGCGCACGCGCGTGGATGCCGCGGAGATCGATGCGATGGATGCAGCGCTGCGGGTCGACATCGACGCTGTGAAGGTGAAACTGCACCAAGCCATCGACGACGCGGAGGCGAAGTTCAAAGTGAACGGCATCGCTTCTCCGGCGACCTACGACACAGAGCCACTGGACGTCGAGGTCGGCGTCCTATCGTCCAGTGGACGGCGGTATCTGGAACTTTTCACTCTATTCGACCAGCTCATGCCGCTACTGCAGACCCTGGAGATCCACGAGGCCATCTCCGCGCAGGAGATGGACCAGCAGCGCATGGCGTTCAAGCGGATGATCAAGAAGGTGGCGACCGTGGCGCGCCAGCGTGCGGGCGGCATGAGACGCCGCATGAACGCGCTCTCCGTCAACAAGCCGGGACGTCTTGCCGGAGATGGCGGCGGCGACACCATCACGACCGAGCCCGATACCGGGCCATTGCTCGACCAGGTCGACGTGCCGCAGGAGCCCGCGGAACTCTCGGACGAGGTGTCGGCTGCGCCAGGCGCCGCGCCACAGCGCCACATATGAGGGCCTCTTTGGTCCTTTGATGTGGCGGCGGGCATGGTCAGTCCTGCGTAGACCTGTGCGGGGCGGGTGGCCTTGCCCTCGGCTTTCCGCTCGCAGGTGCGAGCGTCAAGCCTTGGGGGTAGCTGGATCCCCCAGCCGTTTCATCACTGAAGTTTCGATCGGCACCGATAAGAGTCTTCCTCCTTCGGTCAAGCTCGCGGACGAATGCGTCAATGACACGCACTGCATTGTCTTCAGCAATGAATTCGTCTAACAACTCCGGTAGCAGCGTCTGCTGATGCCGATCCTGCCCTTCGATGAATCTGCCCATGCTAGCTCCTTCGGCTTGCGTGCAGACTCTACGCGCTGCGCTTGGTCGGCGAACCGGGGTTTTCACACAGCCTCGGCCACAAGCTGACTGTCGTTACGTGGCTGTCAACGTCCGCTTCGCGCGGGAAGAAGCTGCCGAGGCTGAGAGGAGCCGAAGGTGGCGAACAGCTCATGGGTTCTTCGACGCGTCAAGCACTGGCGTCCTTGCGTCGCGTGGTCGCTCCTCCTCAGCGACGTAGCCGATACCGCGTAGGCTGCGCAGCGCCACGCCGCTTCCGGCCAGCCGCTTGCGCAGCTTGGAGATGAACGCTTCAAGCGCGTTGGCGCTGAGGGCGGTTTCCAGATTGGACAGCTTGTCAGACAGGATTCTCTTGCTCATCACGTGCCCCGGCGGGCTCATGAGTTCGAACAACACCTCGAGCTCACGCTTGGGCAGTTCCACTGGCACGCCGTTCACACTGGCCTGCATCGTGCGTCGATCCAGCGACAGGCCAGCCAAAGCAGTTTCGTTCTCTTGCCCCACGGACCGCCGTACCAAAGCGCGAAGGCGCGCCTCCACTTCGGCCATGTCGAAGGGCTTGCCAAGGTAGTCGTCTGCGCCGGCATCGAGGCCCTCGATCTTGTGTGCGGTGTCCGCGCTTCCCGTCAGCACCAACACCGGCGTCCGGTCACCGCGGTACCGCGCCGCGCGCATCACGGAAAGCCCGCTCCCGATGGGCGAGTCGGGATCTCCATGACGCGGCAAACGGAGGTCGAGCAGCACCGCATCGTAGGGTTGAACCCGCCACAGATGGTCGGCCTCGCACATGGTGCAGGCCTGGTCCACGCGGTGGCCGGACTGCTTCAGGCCCTGAGCGACCGCCTCGCGCAGGACTTCATCGTCTTCGACCACCAGGATGCGCATGGATCAGGTGCGGTCTGCCCGTGTGCCTCAGCTGGCTTCGGCCTGTGCGCGGTCCAGTGCTTGCTTGGCACGCATTTGGCCGCGAATGGTCGACCAGACCGCCCAGGCCAGCATGGCGGCCGTGACGGACAGCAGTGTCGCGCTGATCGGCCTCTCGATGAACACCATCGGGTCACCACGCGAGAGCAGCAGCGAGCGGCGCAGGTTCTCCTCCAACATCGGCCCCAGGATATAGCCCAGCAGCAGCGGCGCCGGCTCGAAGCGCAGCACCATGAGCGCGTAGCCCATGATGCCCAGCGCGGCGACCGCGAAGATGTCGAAGGTGTTGTTATTCACGCTGTACACGCCAAGCGCCACAAACACCAGGATCGCGGGGTACATCCAGGCGAATGGGATGCGCAGCAGCGCGACCCACAGACCGATGGTCGGCAGGTTCAGGATCACGAGCATGATGTTGCCGATGGCAAAGCTCACGATCAGTCCCCAGAATAGGGCCGGTTGCTCGCTGATGAGCATGGGGCCGGGCTGGATGCCGTGGATGATCAGCGCGCCCAGCATCACCGCCATGACCGCGTCGCCCGGAATGCCCAGCGACAGCGAGGGCACGAAGGCCGTTTGCGCGGCTGCGTTGTTGGCAGACTCGGGCGCAGAGATGCCTTCAATGGCACCGTTGCCGAATCGGCTCGGGTCCTTGGCGACCCTCTTCTCGATCGCATAGGACATGAACGCGGCGATGGATGGGCCGACGCCGGGCAGCGCACCGAGCGCCGCGCCCAGGGCCGAGCCGCGGGCCATGGGCTTGACCGTGGCGCGGAACTCCTCGCCGCTGGGCGCCATGGACTTGAGCGTGACCTTCTCTGGCTTGCGGTTCATGTCGGCCGAGTTGATGCAACGCACCACTTCGGCCACGCCGAACAGGCCCATGGCCAGCGCCACCAGGTTGATGCCGTCCATGAGCTCGGGCACATCGAACGAAAAGCGCGCCACACCAGAATTCACGTCGGTGCCGACCATGCCCAGCAACAGGCCGAAGACCACCATGGCCAGGCCCTTCGCGGCCGAACCGGCGCTCATCGACGAGGCGGCCACGAGGCCCAGAACCATCATCGAGAAGAACTCTGCAGGGCCAAACTTCAAGCCCACCTCGGCGATCATCGGCGAGAACAGTGTCAGCAACACCAGGCCCGTCATGGCCCCGACCAGCGAGGCGATGGTGGTCACGAACAGTGCCACGCCGGCCTTGCCCTTCTTGGCCATGGGATAGCCGTCCAGGCAAGTCACTGCGGACGACGGCGTGCCGGGCAGGTTCAGCAGGATGGACGCGGTGGAGCCGCCGTACTGCGCGCCGTAGTAGACGCCGGCCAGCATGATGATCGCTGCCGTCGGCGGGATGTGGTAGGTCAGCGGCAGCAGCAGCGAGATGGCGGCCAGCGCGCCGATGCCGTGCAGCACGCCGACCACCGTGCCCAGCAGCACGCCAGCGAAGCAATACAGCAGCGTCATGGGCTCGGAGGCCACTTGCAGGCCGAGCCAGAGGTTGGAGAACAGGTCCATGTCAGGCGCTCCAGGGCCACAGGGGCAAGATCATCTGAAGACCCACGGGAAAGATGAGCGTGGTGAGCGCGGCCACCACAGCGCAGACCGTGAGCCGCGTGCGCAGTGCCATGGCCGAGGGCACGAGCGAGAGCAGCGCGGACAGGAACGAGGCCAGCACCAGGCCCAGCGGGTGCAGCGTGAAGGCAAAGCACAGCAGCGCGGCGATGCACCACAGCAAGTTGTTCCACTGCACGGTGATGCCCGTGCCGCGCCGCCACCAGGCTGGCACGGCGACCAGCAGGCCCAGCACGGCCAAGATCCAGCCCAGCACGACCGGGAAATAGCCCGGGCCCATGCGGGCGGCGGTGCCGAAGCTGTAGTTGGTGCCGTAGACGGCGAAGAAGATGCCCGCGGCGGTCATCAGCAGACCGCCCACGAGATCATGTGTGTCTCGGGTTGCTTTCATTGTTTCTCAGGTCGAGCCGGTGGCTCTCGGTATGGCTTGGCGCGCGGCACGTCCTGTGCCGCATGCCGGGGTTGCAGAAGCGGAGCAGCTCGCGCTGCGCGGGCGGCTTGGCCGGCGATCAGAGACCGACGAAGTACACGGCGCTCACAGGCGACTCCTGGATCTGACGGATCGAG
>DATKFT010000644.1:0-3068 GCA_035544335.1 Pseudorhodoferax sp. | reverse complement strand
CAACGGCGCCATCTTCCTGCTGCTGGGCCTGCAGCTGCCCTCCATCGTGGGCACCACGCTGGCGGCGGCCGGCGACGACTGGTGGCAGCCCGCCGGCCAGGCGCTGCTGATCACGCTGGCCCTGCTGGCACTGCGCTGGATCTGGCTCACGCTGGGCGTGCGCGGCAGCCTGTGGCGCGCGCACGAGCGCGGCTCCATGGCCGAGCAGCCCTCGCCGCTGCTGACCCTGGCGACCACGCTGGCCGGCATCCGCGGCGCCGTGACGCTGGCCGGCGCGCTGTCGGTGCCGCTGCTGCTGCCCGGCGGCGAGGCCTTCCCGGCGCGCGACCACCTGGTCTTCCTGGCCACGGGCACCATTTTGCTCACGCTGGCCATCGGCAGCGTGGGCCTGCCCATGGTGCTGCGCCGGCTGCCGCCGGCCGGCGAACCGGCCGCGCTGCAGGAGGAGCGCAGCGCCCGGCTGGCCGCCTGCAAGGCGGCCATCGCCCACATGGCGCACAAGAAGCCCAGCACGAACGACCCGGACCGCCTGGCCCAGATCCAGGAGGCCGTGGGCCGGCTCACGCAGGACTACCGCAAGCGCATCGACCTGCTCGAGGACCCCGCCACGCCGACCACGCCCGAAGCCCAGGCCGAATCGCCCGAGGCCGTGCGCCAGCGCCGCCAGCGCTACCTGCTGGAGATGGAACTGCGGCTGCAGGCGCTGCACGTGGAGCGCAACGCCTTGTACGCCGAGCGCCAGGCGCACCGCATCAACGACGAGTCGCTGCGCGCGCTCGTGGGCGAGCTGGACATGGCCGAGGTCTCGCTGCGCAAACGCCTGGCCGTGGCGCGCGAGGCGGCCAGCCGGTTCGCGCCGCCGCCCTGAGGCAGGCCGCGGCCGCGCGCTGCGGGGCGCAGGTTGGGGCAGGGCGGTAGGCATGGCGGGGCGGGGTGGTTCTCAAGCCATCTGCGCGATGGTCTGGCGGAAGCGCCGCAGCGACAGCGCGAACAGCACGCCGCCGATCAGCGCCAGCGCCGCGAACTGCGGCCACACCATGTCCAGCCCCGCGCCGCGGAACAGAACGGCCTGGCCCAGCGCCACGAAATGCGTGGTCGGCGCGGCCTGCATGATGAACTGCACCGGCCCGGGCATGCTTTCGAAGGGCGTGGTGCCGCCCGACAGCAGCTGCAGCGGCAGGATGGTCAGCATCATGAGCATGCCGAACTGCGGCATGTTGCGCGCCACCGTGGCCATGAAGATGCCCATGGCCGTGGTGGCGAACAGGCACAGCGCCGCGCCCGCGAAGAACAGCGGCAGCGAGCCGGCGATGGGCACGCCCAGCACGCGCTGCACGACGATGGTGATGGAGGCCAGCGCCGCGAGCAGCACCACGAGGCCCATGGACCAGACCTTGGCCAGCATGATCTCGGCCGGCGTGACCGGCATCACGAGCAGGTGTTCCACGGTGCCGTGCTCGCGCTCGCGGATCAGCGCCGCGCCGGTCAGGATGATGGACAGCATGGCGATGTGGTTGATGACCTGCACGAGGCTGCCGAACCAGCGCTTGTCCAGCGCCGGGTTGAAGCGCGCGCGCAGCGCCAGGTCCACGGGCAGTGCGGCGCCGCCGCGGTAGCGCTGCGCGAACTCGGCCACCTCGGCCAGCACGATCTGCTGCACGTAGCCGCTGCCGCTGAAGGCCTGGCTCATGCGCGTGGCGTCCACGTTGAGCTGGGCCTGCGGCGCGCGCCCGGCCAGCAGGTCGCGCTGGAAGTTGCGCGGGATCACGAGCACGAAGCTGTAGTCGCCCGCGTCCATGCCGGCGTCCATCTGCGACCAGTCGATGTGCTGCGGCGGCGTGAACTGCGGCGGGTAGAAGGCCGTGGCGATGCGCTGCGACAGCGGCGAGTGGTCCTCGTCGACGATGGCGATGGCCGCGTTGTTGAGCGTCTCGGGCAGGGCCGAGGCCGAGCTGTAGATGCCCAGCGTGAACACATAGGCGATCAGCACCAGCATGACCGGGTCGCGCCACAGGCTCCAGAGCTCCTTGACGCCCAGGCGGTAGATGTTGGCAAGGGACTGCATCACTGGTCTTGTTTACGCAGCAAGAGGATGGCCGCGCCGATGATGACCGGCACCGCCACCAGCATGGGCAGCAGCGCCTGGTGCAAATCGGCGAAGCCCAGCGCCTTGTTGAACACACCGCGGCTGATCGCGATCATGTGCGAGGCCGGGTAGATCTCGCCCAGCAGGCGCGCGCCGCCCTGCAGCGAGGAGACCGGGTCGGTCAGGCCCGCGTACTGCGTGGCCGGGATCATGGTGCCGATCATGGCGAAGAACATCGCGGCGATCTGGCTGCGGGTCAGGCTGGAGGCCAGAAGGCCCATGCCCGTGGCGCAGAAGGCGTAGACCAGCGCGCCCGTGGCCAGCAGCCAGAAGCTGCCCGTGATCGGCACGCCGAACACCGTGACGGCCAAGAGCGTCATGAGCCCAAAGTTCAGCATGGCCAGCGCCACATAGGGCAGTTGCTTGCCCAGCATGAACTCGCTGCGCGTGACCGGCGTGACGTACAGGTTGATGATGGCGCCGGTCTCCTTCTCGCGCACCACGGCCAGCGCGGTCAGCATGGCCGGCAGCATCAGCAGCAGGAGCGGGATCACGGCCGGCACCATGGCCGGCAGGCTCTTGACGTCGGGGTTGTAGCGAAAGCGCGTCTCCACACTGGCCGCGCCGCCCACGGCCAGGCCCGCGGCGCGCGCCTGCTCGGCCAGCCAGTGCTGGTGGATGCCCTGCACATAGCCCTGGGCGGTCTCGGCGCGCTGCGGCATGGCGCCGTCGATCCAGGCGCCGATCTGCACGTGCTGGCCGCGCGCCACGTCGCGCGCGAAGCCGCTCGGGATCTCGATGGCCAGCGCCAGCGCGCCGCTCTTCATGCGCCGGTCCAGGTCGGCTGGCTGGAGCGGAATGGGACGATTGCCGATGCACAGGCGCTCCACGCACGGCCGCGCCTGTCGCCCGACGACATGTGGTGGCATGAATGGTTCGCCGCCGTGGGAGTGGAGGCCGACCCGGCGGACGGCCCGCCCGG
>DATKFT010000643.1:0-1615 GCA_035544335.1 Pseudorhodoferax sp. | reverse complement strand
CGTGCTCAACCGCGCGGCCATCATCGAGCGCGTGAACCGCCACTTCACCCAGCAGGGCCTGGCCCTGATCGTGCTGGACATAGACCACTTCAAGCGCGTGAACGACAGCTTCGGCCACCCCGTGGGCGACAGCGTGATCCTGGGCGTGGTGCGCTGCCTCAAGGCCGCCGTGCCGGACACGGCCCACATCGGCCGCGTGGGCGGCGAGGAATTCACCGTGCTGCTGCCCCAGCACGACAGCGACGGCGCCGTGTGCGTGGCCGAGCAGGTGCGCGCCGCCATCGAGGCCCATCCCTTCGGCCTGCCCGACGCCAGCTGCATCACGGCCAGCTTCGGCGTGAGCTGGCGCCCGAGCGGCGGCCGCTTCGACGAGGCCTACAGCCTGGCCGACGAGGCGCTGTACGCCGCCAAGCGCAGCGGGCGCAACCAGGTCGTGCGCGCGGCAGACCATGCCACGGCCTGAGCGGCGCGGACACAGACAGGGCTGAGGCATGAGTTTCGTGATGCGCGCACGGGCGCCCAGGGCGCCCGCCCCTGCTTCCGCCCTCCTGCAGCCGGCTCTGCAGCCGCCCCCGCCATCGCCCGTGCCCGGGCCTGAATGGCGGGTACTGATCGTGGACAGCGACCCCGATGTGCACGCCGCCTTCCGCCTGGCGCTGGAAGGCCACAGCCTGTTCGGCCGGCCGCTGGTGTTCCTCTACGCCCGCTCCGGCACGCAGGCACGCAACCTGCTGCGCAGCGAGCAGGACCTGGCCGTGGTGGTGCTCGACGCCGTGACCGATGGCACGGGCGCCGGGCTGGACCTGGTGGACTTCATCCGCTACACGGCCGGCCTGCGCAACAGCCGCATCGTGCTGCGCACCGGCCGCCCGGGCCAGGCGCCCGATCTGGAAACCCTGCTGCGCTACGACATCAACGACTGCCGCACCAAGACCGAACTCACGCCCGACCGCCTGCTGGCCATCGTGGTGACCGCCGTGCGCTCCTACGAGCAGCTGTGCGCCATCGAGGCCAATCGCCGCAGCCTGGAGCTGATGGTGCCCTCCAGCGCCTCGCTGCTGGAGGAAACCAACCTGCACGCCTTCGCACGCGGCGTGATCACCCAGCTGGCCACTTTGCTGGGCGTGGCCAGCGAAGGCCTGGTCTGCTCGGAGGGCACGCACCCGGCCGAGCCCTACCGCGTGCTCGCGGCCACGGGTCCATTCGCCCGGCTCATCGACCAGCCCATCGCCACCGTGCTGGCCTCGCGCGGGCTGCGCCTGCTGCGCCAGGCGCTGCAGACCCGCCGCAACATCTACGGCGTGCAGCGCGGCGTGGCGCTGTACATAGGCCGGGGCGACGAGCAGGACATGGCCGTCTTCATCGACGCGCCGGCCTCGCACAGCGCACTGGACCGCCAGCTGCTCGAAGTCTTCTGCGCCAACCTGCGCACGCTGCTGCACAACCGCGGCCTGCTGGAGCGCCTGCACCAGTCCGCCTACTTCGACCCCCTGGTCTGCCTGCCCAACCGCGCCCACTTCGTGGAAAAAGTGGACGAATGCGTGTGGCGCGGCACGCAGGACCATGTGCTGGCCCTGGTGGACATCGACGACTTCAGCGCCACCAACGACGTGAT
>DATKFT010000642.1:0-2837 GCA_035544335.1 Pseudorhodoferax sp. | reverse complement strand
CCCCGCCCGCACCGGCGTGCAATGGGTGCGCGAAGGCATCCAGACCTTTGCGCGCCAGCCCCTGGCCCTGGTCGGGCTGTTCTTCATGTACATGGCGGTCATGCTGATCGTCTCGCAGCTGCCCGTGGTCGGCGTGCTGCTGGCAGGCATCCTCGTGCCCGCCAGCACGCTGGGCCTCATGGCCGCCACGCGCGAGGCCGCGCAGGGCCGCTTTCCGATGCCCACGGTGCTGGCCAGCGCGTTCCGTGCCGGCCGCCAGCGCATGAAGGCCATGCTCGCGCTGGGCCTGGCCTACGCCGTGCTGTCCATGCTGGCCTCGCTGCTCGTGTCGCTGCTGCTGCCGACCCCGACGGCCCCCGTGCAGGCCGGCACACCGGCCGCGCAACAGCTCAACGGCGCCGTACTGCTCACGCTGGCACTGCACCTGCCGCTGTTCCTGATGTTCTGGCACGCGCCTGCCCTCGTGCACTGGCATGGCGTGACGCCGGCCAAGAGCCTGTTCTTCAGCATCGTGGCCTGCCTGCGCAATGCGCGCGCCTTCCTGCTCTACGGCCTGACCTGGGCCGGCCTGGTCATGGCGCTGGGCATGGTCATCGCGATCTTCGCCTCGGTGCTGGGCAGCGCGGAGGCCGCCAGCATGGTCATGATGCCGTTCGCGTTCCTGATGGCCGCGATGATGTCGACCTCGATCTACTTCACGTTCCGCGACTGTTTCGTGGAGAGCGCGGAACCGGACGCGGCGGCCAGCCCCTGATCCGCGGGCGGCACTCAGCCGCCCATCAGCATGCGCTGCAGCTTCAGATGCAGCGGCGTCGGCGGCTGGACGGCCGCGCCGGTCAGCGCCTCGCGCTGCAGTTCCACCTGGGTGCCGGCCCGCAGGTCGACACGGCGCACGATGCGCCCCTCGGCATAAACGAAGGCCTCGTCGGCCAGCGCCAGCGCGTCCTCCACGTCGTGCGTGATCATGAGCGCCGGGATGCCGGCCTGCCGGCAGGCCGCGGCCAGTTCGGCACGCAGATCCACGCGCAGCATGGGGTTCAGCGCCGCGAAGGGCTCGTCCAGCAGCAAGAGGCTGGGCTCGCAGGCCAGCGCGCGGGCCAGGGCCACGCGTTGGCGCTGGCCGCCGGACAGCGTGCGTGGCCGGCTGTCCGCCATGGCCGACAGGCCGAAGGTCTGCAGCAGCTCGTCGATGCGCTGCTGCTGCGCGGTCGACAGCCGCCGGCTGCGCCAGGAGGTCAGTCCGAAGCCGATGTTCTGGCGCACCGTCAGGTGCGGAAACAGCGCGTAGTCCTGGAACAGGTAGCCGATGCGCCGCGCCGCGGGTGGCAGGTCGATGCCGGCCACGCGGTCGAACAGCGTGCGGCCGGCCACGCGCACATGACCGGCCGTGGGCCGCAGCAGCCCGGCCATGGCCTGCAGGGTCAGCGACTTGCCCGAGCCCGAGGGACCGTACAGCGCGACGAAGGCCGCATCGGAGGCGAACGCGGCCGACAGCGCGAAGCTGCGCCGACCGTCGGCCACGGTCAGCTGCAGGTCCACATCGATGTGCGCGGCCATCTCAGTTTTCCACGGCGCTGCGCGCCGCCCGCAGGACACGAAGCCGGCACGCAAGCCGCTGCTCGCGAGGCCACGGAACTGGCTCGGCCAGGCCGCAGGCGTCGCCCCTTGAGGGGGATGGGATGGCGACGCGCCCTTCGCCAGCCAAACGGGGTGGTTTCATTTCATCGCGGCGCCAGCAGGCGGTTGGACAGCACCAGCACCGTGATCGACAGCACCGATGTGATCACGACCAGCAGCAGCGCCAGGTCGTCCTGGCCGGCCTGGCTGGCGTCGTAGATGGCCATGGACAGCGTCTGCGTCTGCTGGGGGATGGAGCCGGCCACCATCAGCGAGGCGCCGAACTCCCCCATGGCGCGTGCGAAGGCCAGCAAGGTGCCGGCCAGGATGCCGGGCCAGGCCAGCGGCAGCGTCACGCGCAGGAACACCGACAGCGGCGACTGGCGCAGCGTGGCGGCCGCGGCCTCCAGCGAACGGTCGACGCCGGCAAAGGCCGCGCTGGCGGACTTGAGCACCAGCGGCAGTGCCACGATGGCCGAGGCCACCACGGCGCCGTGCCAGCTGAAGATGATGGAGTAGTCGAAGTTCTCGCGCAGCCAGGCCCCGAGCGGGCTGCGCCGGCCCGCCAGCACGAGGATGCCGTAGCCGACCACGGTGGGCGGCAACACCATGGGCAGCATGCAGGCGGCCTCCAGCAGCTGGCGGCCCGGGAAGCGGCAGCGCCCGACCAGCCAGCCCAACGCGATGCCCAGCACGAGCGCCATCGCCGTCGCCCAGGCGGCGACCTGCAGCGACAGGGTCAGGGGATGCCAGTCCATGCTGGCCAGAAGCGTTCTCGTCGTGTCCATGGCGATATAACGGGGATTCTGTCATACCGCAGCTGCGCTCTCGCGCAGCGCACCACCGGCGTCGGCGCTCAGGGCGCCAGCAGGCGGTTCAGGGCAGCGATGTCGGCCGCTGCGGCCAGGCGCGCGGTGTTCTCGATCGCGCGGTAGCGCGTGACGAGTTCGACACCCACGTCGGTCAGCGCCGTGCCGCCGCCGTGCGCACCGCCGGCAGCCGTGTTGACGGCAGGCGTCGCGAGTGCGCGGTTGGTCTCGTCGATGAGCACCCAGGCCCGGCGGTAGGACATGCCCAGATGCCGGGCCGCGGCGGAGATGGAGCCGGTTTCCGCGACCGCCTCCAGCAGGGCAACCTTGCCAGGCCCCACGGCAATGCTGTCGTCGCGGTAAACGCGCAGGCGAAACTGCACTTTGGATTTCATGGCCGCCATCATCGCC
>DATKFT010000641.1:0-1966 GCA_035544335.1 Pseudorhodoferax sp. | reverse complement strand
CGAAGGCCGGCCAGGCGTTGCCGGTCGGGCTTCTCTGGCCCGCGGTGGCGATCTGCGAATCGCGGCCCAGCCCGCCGCCAAGGATGGTCGCGCCGCCCGGGATCGGGTCGGTGACCACCACCCAGGTCATGTCGGCGGCGGCGTTGACTTCCAGCGCCACGCGCCAGACGTCGCCACGCGTGTGCGTGCCGCCGACGGCCTGCTCGACCGGGGTGATGGTCTTGCGGATGGTGTAGCCGGCGCTCAACGGCGCCTTGAGCGGCACGGCGGCGATGGACTGCAGCGTGAGCCAGGGCTTGCCGCTGCCTTCGTGCGTGGCCTGCAGCGTGGCGGCCGCCGTGCCGGGCCAGGGCAGGAACTGGGCCGGCGGTGCGCCCTTGTCCGGCCACGCCATGCGCAGGCTCTCGCTGCCCAGTTGCGCGCGCGTGCTGCCTGCCACGGGATCGGCCTCGTACCGGGCCGAGAACCTGCGCAGCGCCAGGCTGCCCCAGAGGTTGGCCGTGGTGGTCTGCCAGGCGCCGCGCTGCTGGCGCGCGATGAGGCCGCTGGCCAGCCGGCCCATGTCGGCCTGCCAGCCGGGCTCGCCCTGCACCGCGAGCAGCAGGCGCGCAGCGTTGGCGTCGGTGTTGGCCATCAGCCACCACCAGGCGTCGCTCTGCTCGGTCGAGAAGCCCACGCGCGTGCCCGAGAACGCGAGCCGCGTGCGCAGCAGCTGCTGCGCCTGCGCGAGCCGCTGGGCGCGCTGCGGCACGTCGTCCACGCGCTGCAGCAGCTGCAGCCAGTCCAGCAGCGCGTGCGTGGGCCATTGCTCGGGCGCGGGCGTGAGGCTGGCCAGCAGGCGGCCCGGTGCGCGGCCCGTGCGCGACAGCGCTTCCAGCGCGGCCAGCTTGCGCACATCGAGGTCGGCGCGCGGGCTCCAGAAGCTGCGCTGGATGCGGCCCTCGACGAAGGCCAGCAGCCCGTCCTCCATCTGGCGGCGCAGCGCCTCGGGCAGCGCGAAGCGCGGATCGAGCGCCGCGGCCTCGTGGGTCACGGCCAGCAGGTAGGCCGTCAGCGTGTCGCTGCCGCGCGCGGGCTCGCCGTCGCGGGGCGGGAAGTAGTTGGCCAGGCCGTCGCTGTCCAGGTAGGTCGGCAGCTGCGCGACGAGGCCCTGCCACAGCGTGGCGTCGTCCAGGCCGATGGCGCGGCTGGCGCTTTGCTCCAGGCAGCTGTAGGGGTAGCGCTGGAACCAGTCGCGCACGCCGGGCAGGCCATCGGCCAGGCGCGGCTGCAGGGACAGCTGCAGTCCGCCGCGCGGCCTGCCGTTGCTGGCCAGCGCCTGGGCCGGCGGCTGCACGGGCTGCGTGAACGGCCCGTCCAGTTGCACGAGCATGGCTTGCTGCACCGCGATCGGCACGGCCGGCACGATGCGCTGGCTGGCCTTGAGCGCGTCGCGCGCCTTGCCCGACAGGTCGCGCGCTTCGATCTCCCACAGGATGGCCTCGCTGCGCGTGTGCGCGAGCTGGGTCGGCGCGACCACATCCCAGACGGCTTCGCGCGCCTCGTTGGGCGGGATCTCCAGGGTCTGCGGCGCGAGTTCGAGCAGGCTGGCCTTGGGCTTGAGCTCCACGCGCATGGCCTGGGCCGTGGTGTTGCGCAGCGTGAACTGGGCACGGAAGCGGTCGTCCTCGCGCACGAGCGGCGGCAGGCCGCTCAGGATCTGCAGGTCCTGCGTGGTGCGCACGCTGGCCTGGCCGCTGCCGAACAGCGCCTGGCCGCTGTCGGCCACGGCGACGATGCGGAAGGTCGTCAACGCATCGTTGAGCGGCACCTCCACGGTGGCCTGGCCCTGCGCGTCCAGCACCACGCGCGGGTTCCAGAGCAGCAGCGTGTCCAGCAGCTCGCGCGTGGGATTGCGGCCGCCGCCGCCGCCGCCGCCGGCCGGCACGGCCTTGCGGCCGTAGTGGCGCCGTCCGATGATTTCCAT
>DATKFT010000640.1:0-2574 GCA_035544335.1 Pseudorhodoferax sp. | reverse complement strand
AGCACGGCCAAGCGCCTGAAGCTGCCGCTGGACAAGCTCGTCGTCACGGTGGACCAGCATGGCAACACCTCGGCGGCGTCGATTCCGCTGGCGCTGGACCACGCCGTGCGCCAGGGCAAGGTCCAAAAGGGTGACCTGCTGATGCTCGAGGGCGTTGGCGGTGGGTTCACCTGGGGTGCCGTCCTGCTGAATTTCTGAGGAGACCGAGCGCGACCGGGGGCCTGCAAGGTGCCCGCGCGCTTTCATGCCATGACCACACCATTTGCATTCGTATTTCCGGGCCAGGGCTCGCAGGCCGTCGGCATGCTGGACGGCTGGCAAGGCCATGCCGCCGTGACGCAGACGCTGGCCGAGGCCTCCGACGCGTTGGGCGAGGACGTCGCCAAGCTGATCCACGAAGGTCCGAAAGAGGCGCTGGCGCTGACCACCAACACCCAGCCCGTGATGCTGGTGGCCGGCGTGGCCGCGTACCGCGCCTGGATTGCCGAGACCGGTCTGGTGCCGGCCGTCGTGGCGGGCCATTCGCTGGGCGAGTATTCGGCGCTGGTTGCCGCCGGCGTGCTGACGCTGGCACAGGCCGCTCCGCTGGTGCGCTTTCGCGCCCAGGCCATGCAGGAGGCCGTGCCTGTGGGGGTGGGCGCCATGGCAGCCATCCTGGGCATGGACAGTGCCCAGGTCGCGGCCGGCTGTGCCGAGGCGCAGGCCGCGATCGGCCAGGCCGGTGAGGTGGTCGAGGCTGTGAACTTCAACGATCCGGCGCAGACCGTGATCGCCGGCAGCAAGCTGGCGGTCGAGAAGGCCTGCGAGCTGCTCAAAAGCAAGGGCGCCAAGCGCGCGCTGCCGCTGCCGGTGTCTGCGCCCTTCCACTCCAGCCTGATGCGGCCCGCTGCCGAGCGCCTGCGCGAGCGCCTGGCCGACGTGGCGTTCGGCGCGCCGCAGATTTCCGTGCTCAACAACATCGACGTGGCCGTGCAGCAGGACGCCGATGCGATCCGTGAAGCCCTGTACCGCCAAGCCTTCGGTCCGGTGCGCTGGGTCGAATGCGTGCAGGCCATCAAGGCGCGCGGTATCGGCACGCTGCTCGAATGCGGCCCCGGCAAGGTGCTGGCCGGCCTCGTCAAGCGCATCGACGCCGAGCTAGCGTCGGGCGCCGTCTACGACCCCGCCACGCTGGCACAGGCCAGGGCACAACTCGAAGGAACGACGGCATGAGCGCACCCGCCATCTCCGAACAGATCGCGCTGGTCACGGGCGCTTCGCGCGGCATCGGGGCTGCGATCGCCCAGGAACTGGCGCAGCGCGGCTTCAAGGTGGTCGGGACGGCCACGAGCGAAGCCGGTGCAGCGAGCATCGGCCAGGCACTGGCAGGCCATGCCGGCAGCGTGGGTCGTGTGCTGGATGTCAACGATGCCAAGGCCGGCGAAGCCCTGGTCGAGGCCATCGTGCAGGAGCATGGCGCGCTGCACGTGCTGGTCAACAACGCAGGCATCACGCGTGACATGCTCGCGATGCGGCTCAAGGACGAGGACTGGGATGCGGTGCTGGACACCAACCTCAAGGCCGTATTCCGCATGAGCCGCGCGGTCATGCGTGCGATGATGAAGCAGCGCTATGGTCGCATCGTCAACATCACCTCGGTGGTGGGGGCCTCGGGCAATCCCGGCCAGGCCAACTACGCGGCGGCCAAGGCCGGTGTCGCCGGCATGACCCGTGCACTGGCGCGCGAACTCGGTTCGCGCGGCATCACAGTCAACTGCGTGGCGCCGGGCTTCATCGCCACCGACATGACGGACAAGCTGTCGGCCGAACAGCACAAGGCCTTGCTGGGCCAGATCCCGCTGGGCCAGCTGGGCAAGCCCTCGGATGTGGCGCATGCCGTGGCCTATCTGGCTTCCCCCGAAGCCGCCTACGTGACGGGGCAGGAATTGCACGTCAACGGCGGCATGTACATGTAGCAGACGGGGTCGCTGGCGGCTGCCTGGGCAGCCAGCAACAGGCGCCGGAGACCGGCCTCGTTAAAATCACCGATTCTTTACAAACCCTAAGAGGGAACCATGAGCGATATCGAAGCACGCGTCAAGAAGATCATTGCCGAGCAACTGGGTGTGGAGGAGTCCCAGGTCACGAACGAGAAGTCGTTCGTCGCCGACCTAGGCGCCGACTCGCTCGACACGGTCGAGCTGGTCATGGCACTGGAGGATGAGTTCGGCATCGAGATCCCTGACGAGGATGCCGAGAAGATCACCACGGTGCAGAACGCAATCGACTACGCCAACAGCCACCAGAAGGCCTGAGGCCGAGGAACCGCCGCTTATGTCGCGTCGTCGTGTCGTCGTCACAGGTCTGGGCTGTCTCAGCCCGGTTGGAGCAACGGTAGAGTCGTCCTGGCAGGCCTTGCTGGCCGGCCAGTCCGGCATCGATCTGGTTCAGAGCTTCGACGCAAGCGGCCTGGCCTGCAAGTTCGCAGGTGAAGTCAAGGGCTTCGACGTCGCCCGGTACATCCCTGACAAGGAAGCGCGCCACATGGACCGCTTCATGCACCTGGGCATTGCCGCGGCAAGCCAGGCGGTCGAG
>DATKFT010000639.1:0-3247 GCA_035544335.1 Pseudorhodoferax sp. | reverse complement strand
GCCATCATCGTCGTGACCACGGTGCTGTTCCTGGGTTCGGCGCTCAGCGGCGTGGGCCGGGGCATCAAGTGGCTGTCCAACATCAACGTGCTGCTGGCCGCGCTGCTGATGCTGGCCGTGTTCGTGCTCGGCCCCACGGTGGCCATCATCGACACGCTGACCACCACGCTGGGCAGCTACGCGAGCGAACTGGTGCGCATGAGCCTGCGCATGACACCGTTCCGCGACAGCAACTGGGTGGGCGGCTGGACCATCTTCTACTGGGCCTGGTGGGTGTCCTGGTCGCCGTTCGTGGGCCTGTTCATCGCGCGCGTCTCGCGCGGGCGCACGGTGCGCGAGTTCATCCTAGGCACCGTGGCGGCGCCGACGCTGGCCGCCTTCCTGTGGTTCTCGGTGTTCGGCGGCACGGCGCTGACCATGGAGATCATGCAGGGCGTGCCGATCGCGGATGCCGTGGCGGCCGACGTCTCCACGGCGCTGTTCGCGATGTTCCAGGCGCTGCCCGGAGGCGGCCTGATGTCCGGCGTGGCCACGGTGCTCGTGCTGCTGTTCTTCGTGACCTCGGGCGACTCCGCCACGCTGGTGCTGGGCACCATGAGCACGGGCGGGCAGGCGGACCCGAGCGCGCGCGTCAAGGTCGCCTGGGGACTGTTGATCTCGGCATCGCCATCAGCCTGCTGCTGGCCGGCGGGCTCAAGGCCGTGCAGACCGCGACCATCGTGTTCGCGCTGCCGTTCACGCTGGTCATCGTGCTGATGGCCGTGGCGCTGTGGCGCGGCCTGCGCGACGACCACGAGGAAGAACGCCGGCGCGAGCGCGCGCTGCGCCGGCGCATGCGCGAATTCGTCGACCATCCCCCGACCCGCTGACGCGAGGACACCGTGACACTCGAATTGCTGGGCGCACTGGGCAAGAGCTTTCTGTTCGTTTTCGCCGCGCTGCTGCCGATCCTGAACCCCGCCGCCACCGCGCCGATCTTCCTGGGCCTGACCGAAGGCGCTTCGCCCGTCACGCGCGCGCTGCTGGCGCGGCGCATCGCGCGCAACATGTTCTGGCTGATGCTGGGCGCCATGCTCGTGGGCGTCTACGTGCTGGAGTTCTTCGGCATCTCGCTGCCCATCGTGCGCGTGGGCGGTGGGCTGATCGTGGCGGCCAACGCCTGGCGGCTGCTGACGACCAACCAGTCCACCAGCGACAGCCGCGCCGAGCTGGCCGAGGCCTACACGCCCGAGATGGCGCGCCGCCAGGCCTTCTATCCGCTGACCTTTCCGATCAGCTGCGGGCCCGGCTCGATCGCGGCCGCGATCACCGTGGGTGTGTCGCTGGCCGACACCCGGCTGTCGCTGACGCTGGCGCGCAGCGGGGGCGCGGTGCTGGCCCTGCTGGCCGTGGGCGTGCTGATGTACTTCGCGTTCCGCTACGCCCAGCGCCTGCTCAAGCCGCTCGGCGAGGCCGGCACGGTGATCTTCCTGCGGCTGTCGGCCTTCATTCTGCTGTGCCTGGGCGTGCAGATCGTCTGGGACGGCCTGTACGAACTGGGCGTGGGGCTGCTGCGCGACGGACTGGCGCCGCTGCACGCCTAGCGGGCTTCGGCCGCGGCGGCAACGGTGGCGACAGCGGCTTCGGGAAACCCTGGATGACCGGGGGGCGGGGCTGACCACAATGGGCGGCTCCGGGCTGCGTTTCGGAGTCCGGCTATTCCAACAAGGAGACGCCATGCCCGATTCCCGCAGCCCGCGCGCCACGCAGCAGACCACGCAGATCACGCAGATCACGCAGATCACGCGCAGAACCGCGCTGGGCGGCATCGCCACCGGCCTGGCCGGCGGTGTGCTGCCCGCCCTGGCCAGCGACGCGTACCCGAGCCGTCCCGTGACCATGGTCGTGCCCTACACGGCCGGCGGCTCCACCGACGTGGTGGCCCGGCTGATCGCGCAGAAGCTCTCGGAGAACCTGGGCCAGACCTTCGTGGTCGACAACCGGGGTGGCGCCAACGGCGTGATCGGCATGGAGATCGCAGCACGCGCCGAGCCCAATGGCTACACGCTGCTCATGAACACCGCCGGCGCGCAGGCGCTCACGCCGGTGCTCTACAAGACGAAGTTCCATGCGCTGGACAGCTGGGAGCCGATCAGCCTGATCAGCACCATCCCGCTCGTGATCGTCGCGCGCGAGGGGCTGCCCGTGAAGAACTTTGCGGAGTTCGTGCAGCTGGCCAGGGCCGGCAATCCGCCGCTGAGCTCGTCTTCGGGCAGCAGCATGATCGTGCTCGTGACCAGCCAGCTCAAGCGCGTGATCGGCGCGCCGACCATGATCAACGCGCAGTACAAGGGCACCTCCGAGCAGGCGCAGGCGCTCGTCAAGGGCGAGGTCGACGTGTCGGTGGACTCCTTTGTGACGATGCCGCACATCAAGGCCGGCAAGGTGCGCCCGCTGGCGGTCATCGCGCCCCAGCGCGTGGCCTCGCTGCCCGACGTGCCGACGCTGGCCGAGCTGGGCGTCAAGGACATGGAGTTCGCGAGCTGGTCCGGCCTGCTGGCGCCCAAGGGCACGCCCAAGCCCATCGTCGACCGGCTGTCGGCCGAGGTGCAGAAGATCGTGCGCACGCCCGAGGTGCAGGAGCGCTTGCGCGGCTTCGACCACACGCCCGTGGGCGGCAACGCGGCCGACTTCGCCAAGCTGATCGGCGACGACTATGCGCGCTGGCAGCGCGTGGTCAAGGACACGGGGTTCAAGATCGAAGGGTGATGAACATTGCAATTCTTCTATAGGATGGAAGAATTGCAAGGATGCCATCCCTCATTCGCCAGATCACCGAGGCGCTACGCCAGCATCTGCAGGAGTTCCCTGCCGTGGCCATCCTGGGGCCGCGCCAGGTCGGCAAGACGACCCTGGCGCTGGACCTCGTGCAGCAGCAGATGCCGGATGCTGCGGCGCTGTACCTGGACCTGGAGTCACCGGCCGACCAGGCCCGCCTGAGCGACCCCGAGGCCTTCTTCGCCGCGAACGCCGACCGCCTGCTCGTGCTGGACGAGGTACAGCGTGTGCCCGGCCTGTTCATGGTGCTGCGGGGCTGCATCGACCGGCAGCGGCGCGCCGGTGCGCCGCCAGGTCGCTTTCTGCTGCTGGGATCGGCCAGCATCGATCTGCTCGCGCAGAGCGCCGAAAGCCTGGCGGGCCGGCTGGCCTATGTGGAACTGGCGCCCTTCGTCGTCACCGAGCTGCCGGTCGATGAAGCCGCGACACC
>DATKFT010000638.1:0-11153 GCA_035544335.1 Pseudorhodoferax sp. | reverse complement strand
CATCTGGTCGCGCAAGGATCCGTGGGCACCTGCGGTGCTGGAGCCGCTGATCGAGGGACTGAAGGCCAAGGGCTTTTGCTTCGCCACGCTGCGCGAGCACCCGGACTACGTGCGCTGGATCGCCGCGCACAGGGACGATCCGCCATGGAACCGTTGACGGATCTGTTCGGGACTGCCCAGCAGTGGCTGTTCGAGACCGTGGTGCAGCCGCTGGTGTTCGCGCTGGGGCTGGGGGGCTGGCTGGAAGATGCGTTCGTGGCCACCGGCTGGCTGCTGGTCGGGCTGCTGCAGATCGCGGCCATGCTGCTGCTCATCGCGCCGCTGCAAAGATGGCGTCCCGTCGAGCCCGTGACGGACCGCCCGGCCATCCGCACCGACGTGCTCTACACGCTCATCCACCGGCTGGGGTTGTTCCGGCTGGCGCTGTTCTTCACGCTGGAGCCGTGGATGGACGATGTGTTCGGCTGGCTGCGCGTGGCGGGCCTGTCGACCTGGCATCTGGACGGCCTGTGGCCCGGCGTGACCGACCTGGCCTGGGTCAGTTTCGTGCTGTACCTGCTCGTGTTCGACTTGGCGGACTACTGCATCCACCGCGGGCAGCACCGGTTCCAGTGGTGGTGGAACCTGCATGCCCTGCACCATTCGCAGCGCCAGATGACCATGTGGAGCGACAACCGCAACCACCTGCTGGACGACCTGCTGCGCGATGTGATCCTGGTGGCGGTGGCGCAACTGATCGGCGTGGGGCCGGGGCAGTTCGTGGCGATCGTGGCGCTGACGCAGCTGTCCGAGAACTTCCACCACGCCAACCTGCGTCTGTGGTTTGGCCGCATCGGCGAGCGTTTGTGGATCAGCCCGCGCTTTCATCGGCGGCACCACAGCATCGGCATCGGCCACGAGGCGCAGCCGCGCCGCGCCGCCGCGCCGTCCCAAAGCGCGACAGCTCCTGCGGTGGACGGTGCCGCACACGAAGCGGCCAGCGGGGGCGCCCGCCAACTCGGCGGCGTGAACTTCGGCGTGCTGCTGCCCTGGTGGGACATGCTGTTCGGCACGGCCGACTTCGCGCTGCGCTACGACCCCACGGGCATCCGCGACCAGGTGGAGCCCGGCGCCCGCGGCGTGCGCGACTACGGGCGCGGGTTCTGGCGGCAGCAGTGGCTGGGCGTGCTGCGCCTGGTCGGCCGCGCCTGAGCAAGGGTATCCTTTGGCCATGCGTGTGCTGATCGATTCCTTCTGGCGTGCGGCCGCCTACTGCCTGCATCCACGTGTCATCGCGCTGTCGCTGCTGCCGCTGGTGTTGATGGCCGCCCTCGCACTGGGCCTGGGCTACTTCTTCTGGGAACCAGCCGTGGCCTGGATGCGTGCCTGGCTGCAGGGCTGGCCGTGGTTCGGCACCGTCATGGGCTGGCTGCAAGGCCTGGGCTTCGGGTCCGTGCAGGCCGCGATCGCGCCCTTGCTGCTGGTGGCCCTGATCACGCCCCTGGTCGTGGTGCTGTCGCTGCTGCTGGTGGCCACGCTGGTGACGCCATCGGTCGTCGCGCTGGTGGGCGACCGGCGTTTTCCGCAGCTGCAAAAGCTGCGTGGCGGCTCTTTCCTGGGCAGCGCGTTCGGCGCGCTGTGGGCCACGGTGGCGGCACTCATCGCGCTGGTCCTGTCCATTCCGCTGTGGCTGGTGCCGCCACTGGTGCTGGTGCTTCCGCCCCTGATCTGGGGCTGGCTGACCTACCGCGTCATGGCCTACGACGTGCTGGCCGAGCATGCAAGCAAGGCCGAGCGCGCTGCGCTGATGCGCGAGCACCGCGTCACCTTGCTGGTGCTGGGCGTGCTGACCGGCTACCTGGGCGCGGCCCCCGCGCTGGTCTGGGCCTGGGGCACGCTGTCCGTCGTGCTGGCGCCGGCGCTCGTGCCGCTGTCGGTCTGGCTGTACACGCTCGTCTTCGCGTTTTCTGCGCTGTGGTTCACGCATTTCGCGCTGGCCGCGCTCGAGAGCATGCGGGCCCAGGCCGGTGTGGCGGTGCCGGTCGCGCCGAGCGACCAGGCCGTTCCGGCGCCCAGTGCCATGCTCGTGGAGCAGGGCGACGATCCTTCCTCTGCGTCTTCCCGTCCGTATGCCCCAAGCCCTCTCCCTCCGCCCTGACGCCGTGCCGACGGCCGTCGGCCTCGTCATCGTCGGCGACGAGATCCTGTCCGGCAAGCGCGCCGACAAGCACATGGCCAAGGTCATCGAGCTGCTGTCCGCGCGCGGCCTGCAGCTGGCCTACGCGGACTACGTCGGTGATGTGCCCGAGCGCATCACCGCCACGCTGGCACGGGCCTTCGCCTCGGGCGATCTGGTGTTCTCCTGTGGCGGCATCGGCGCCACGCCGGACGACCACACGCGCCAATGCGCGGGCCAGGCGCTCGGACGCCCGCTCGTGCTGCACCCCGAGGCCGAGCTGCTGATCCGCGCGCGCATGCAGGACGTCGCGCGCGAGCAGGGCCTGCCCTACGAGCCCGAGCGCCCCGACAACGTACACCGGCTCAACATGGGCGTGTTCCCGCAGAGCGCGGCCATCATCCCGAACCCCTACAACAAGATCCCGGGCTTCAGCGTCGGGCATGTGCATTTCGTGCCCGGCTTTCCGGTCATGGCCTGGCCGATGATCGAATGGGTGCTGGACACGCACTATGCGGCGCTGCTGCAGCGCACGGCCTGGGCCGAGCGTTCCGTGATCGTCTACGGCGCGATGGAGTCGGCCCTGGTCCCGCTCATGGAGCGCATCGAGCAGGTCCACGCCGGCGTCAAGGTGTTCAGCCTTCCCAGCGTCGACCATCCGCAGCATGGCCGGCACATCGAACTGGGTGTCAAGGGCGCGCCGGACGCGGTGCTGCCTGCGTACGCCGAGCTGTTGCAGGGCTTGCGCGCCGAGTCCCTGGCGCTCGGCCCCGAACTGGTGCGCTCCTGAGCATCGACTTGGTGCGCATTCTGTAATGCACCAAAATTGTGCAACATCCACCCACTGTCGGGACACGGCGGTAGGATGCGGGGCTTGCACGGGGCCGGGCCTGCGCACTGCGATGGGCGTTCCGGCTGCTTTTGGTGCACCGACATATGGCATGGAATCTGCATTCCATGTGTCGTCTTATCCGTAGACCCCAATCAACCCTCAGGAGCTTTTTGATGGCCAAGACCGTCGCAGACGTGATGAAGATGGTGAAGGAGAACGAAGTCAAGTTCGTCGACTTCCGCTTCACCGACACCCGTGGCAAAGAACAGCACGTGACCGTGCCGGTCTCCCACTTCGACGAAGACAAGTTCACCTCCGGCCACGCGTTCGACGGCTCCTCGGTGGCAGGCTGGAAGGGCATCGAAGCCTCGGACATGCAGCTCATGCCCGACCCGAACACGGCCAACATCGACCCCTTCTTCGAAGAAACCACGCTGTTCCTGCAGTGCGACGTGATCGAGCCGGGCGACGGCAAGGCCTATGACCGCGACCCGCGTTCGATCGCCAAGCGCGCCGAAGCCTACCTGAAGGCCTCCGGTCTGGGCGACACGGCCTTCTTCGGACCGGAACCCGAATTCTTCATCTTCGACGGCGTACGCTGGAGCAACGAGCCCGGCCGTGTGTTCAGCGAGATCGAGGAGTACGAAGCCCCCTGGAACAGCGGTTCCAAGCTTGAAGGCGGCAACCGCGGCCACCGTCCCACCACCAAGGGCGGCTACTTCCCCGTGCCCCCGGTCGACAGCACGCAGGACATGCGCGCCGAAATGTCGCTGATCCTCGAGTCGCTGGGCATCCCGGTCGAAGTGTTCCACCACGAAGTGGCGGGCGCCGGCCAGAACGAGATCGGCACCCGCTTCTCCACGCTGGTCGAGCGTGCCGACTGGACCCAGATCCTGAAGTACGTGGTCTGGAACGTGGTCAACACCTACGGCAAGACGGCGACCTTCATGCCCAAGCCCTATGCGGGCGACAACGGTTCGGGCATGCACGTGCACCAGTCGATCTGGAAGGACGGCAAGAACCTGTTCGCCGGCGACGGCTATGCCGGCCTGTCGGACTTCGCGCTGTACTACATCGGCGGCATCATCAAGCACGCCCGCGCACTGAACGCCATCACCAACCCCGGCACCAACAGCTACAAGCGCCTGGTGCCCGGCTTCGAAGCACCGGTCAAGCTGGCCTACTCGGCCAAGAACCGTTCGGCCTCGATCCGCATCCCCTATGTGGCCAACCCCAAGGGCCGTCGCATCGAGGCGCGTTTCCCGGACCCCTCGGCCAACCCCTACCTGTGCTTCTCGGCCCTGATGATGGCCGGCCTGGACGGCGTGGAGAACAAGATCCACCCGGGCGAAGCCGCCACCAAGGACCTGTACCACCTGCCGCCGGAAGAGGACAAGCTGGTCCCCACCGTCTGCCACAGCCTGGACCAGGCCCTGGAGTACCTGGACAAGGACCGTGCCTTCCTGACCAAGGGCGGCGTGTTCAGCGACGCCATGCTGGATGCCTACATCGAGCTCAAGATGGGCGAAGTCACGCGTTTCCGCATGGCGCCGCACCCGGTCGAGTTCGACATGTACTACTCGCTGTAAATCCTGCCCGGCGTGCCGCAACTTGTGGCGCGCCGCCGGGTCACAGCAAAGGACGGCCTGGCCGTCCTTTTTCTTTGGGGGCATGCGGCCGGGCTCGTCCGGGCGGCGCGCTACCATCTGCAACGGACCGACCCGACTGGAACCTTTCTCGCATGAAGCACGCCTTTGTTCTTGTCCTCGCGGCAACCCTGCTTTCGGCCAACGCCTGGGCCGAGGTCTACCGCTGTGGCAACGAGTACACCAACAGCATCCGCGATGCGCGTGAAGCCCAGCAGCGCGGCTGCAAGCTGGTGGAAGGCGGCAACGTGACAGTCATCGAAGGCACCAAGCCGCGCAGTACGGCGGCCCCGGCGCCGGTGCGCGTACCGGCTGCAGCCTCCACGCGCGATGACCCCGCGCAACGCAACCGCGATGCCGAGGCGCGCCGCATCCTCGAGGCCGAGCTCAAGAAGGCCGAGACGCGCCAGGCCGAGCTGCTCAAGGAATACAACAACGGGGAGCCCGAGAAGGTCGGGATCGAGTCGCGCAACTACCAGCGCTACCTGGACCGCGTGGCCGAGATGAAGGCCGCCATCGCACGCACCGACAGCGACATTGCCGGCATCAAGCGCGAGATATCTCGGCTGCCAGGCGGGCAATGAGCGACAAGACGCGGCCGCCCCGGCCCAGCGCGCCCGCGCCGGCGGCGCGTTTTCACGCGTTCGACCTGCTCGCCACGCTCGTGGCCGTGCTGCGCAGCGACGGCGCCGTGCTGTTCGCCAATGCGGCGCTCGAGGACGCGTTGGGTTTTTCGCGCCGCACCATCGAGGGCTCGCTGTTCCCCGAGTTCTTCACCGAGCCGCACCTGCTGCACAGCGCGCTGGAAGGCGCGGGCAGCAACGAGTTCGCGGCGCTGCGCTATGACGCCTGGCTCAAGCGGGCGACCTACGATCCACTGCCCGTGCATGTGATCGTGGCCCCGGCCGAACAGGTCGGCGAGATCGTGATCGAGCTGCTGCCGCTGGAGCAGCAGGCACGCCAGGACCGCGAGGAACGCCTGATCGACCAGGCCCAGGCCAACAAGGAGCTGATCCGCAATCTCGCGCACGAGATCAAGAACCCGCTGGGCGGCATCCGCGGTGCGGCGCAGCTGCTGGAGATGGAGATCGATTCGCGCGAGCTCATGGAGTACACGCAGGTCATCATCCACGAGGCCGACCGGCTGCAGGCGCTGGTGGACCGGCTGCTCGCGCCGCACCGGCGCCCGCACGTGGTGGGCGACGTGAACATCCACGAGGTCTGCGAGCGTGTGCGCTCGCTGATCGTGGCCGAGTTCCCGCGCGGCCTCAAGGTCGTGCGCGACTACGACACCTCCATCCCCGAGTTCCGCGGCGACCGCGAACAGCTGATCCAGGCCGTGCTCAACATCGCGCACAACGCGGCGCAGGCGCTGGCCGAGCGTGTGGCCGCGGGCGATGCCGAGATCACGCTGCGCACGCGCGTGGCGCGCCAGGTCACATTCGGCAAGCAGCGCTATCGATTGGCATTGGAATTGCATGTCATCGACAACGGACCGGGGGTCCCGGACTCGATCAAGAGCCGCATCTTCTACCCGCTGGTGTCGGGGCGCGATGGGGGATCGGGACTGGGACTCACGCTGGCGCAGACCTTCGTGCAACAGCACCATGGCCTGATCGAATGCGAGAGCAGCCCCGGTCGAACCGATTTCAAGCTATTGATCCCGCTGCCCTGAGCATGTCGCTCGCGGCACCCAAGCGGGCCGACCCGAGGTGACGAAGACCATGAAGCCGATCTGGATAGTAGACGACGACCAATCCATCCGCTTCGTGCTGGAGAAGGCGCTATTGCGCGAGAACCTGCCCACGCGCAGCTTCACGAATCCGCGCGAAGTGCTGACCGCATTGGAGACCTCCGGCGACGAGGACGGGCCGCAGATCCTGGTCAGCGACATCCGCATGCCCGGCGGCTCCGGTCTGGACCTCTTGGGCAAGGTCAAGGAGATGCACCCGGGTCTGCCGGTCATCATCATGACGGCCTTTTCCGACCTGGACAGCGCCGTCTCGGCCTTCCAGGGCGGTGCCTTCGAGTACCTGCCCAAACCCTTCGACCTGCCCAAGGCCGTGGAGCTGATCCGCCGCGCGGTCGAGGAAAGCCAGCGCGAGGAGTTCTCCGAAGAGCGCATGGCGGCCGCGCCCGAGATGCTGGGCCAGGCGCCGGCCATGCAGGACGTGTTCCGCGCCATCGGCCGGCTCTCCCAGAGCAACGTGACGGTCATGGTCACGGGCGAGTCGGGCTCGGGCAAGGAGCTCGTGGCGCGTGCGCTGCACAAGCATTCGCCGCGTGCCAACGGCCCCTTCGTCGCGATCAACACGGCCGCGATCCCCAAGGACCTGCTGGAGTCCGAGCTCTTCGGCCACGAGCGCGGCGCGTTCACGGGCGCGCAGACCATGCGGCGTGGCCGTTTCGAGCAAGCCGAGGGCGGGACCTTGTTCCTGGACGAGATCGGCGACATGCCGTTCGACCTGCAGACGCGCTTGCTGCGCGTGCTGTCCGACGGCCACTTCTACCGCGTGGGCGGCCACAGCGCCGTGAAGGCCCATGTGCGCGTGATCGCGGCCACGCACCAGGACCTGGAGCAGCGCGTGCGCGAAGGCGTGTTCCGCGAGGACTTGTTCCACCGCCTGAACGTGATCCGCCTGCGCCTGCCCGCGCTGCGCGAGCGCAAGGAGGATGTGCCCATGCTCACGCGCCACTTCCTGCAGCAAAGCGCGGCGCAGCTGGGCGTGGAGCCCAAGCGCATCTCCGACGCGGCACTCGCGCAGCTCGGCCAGTTCAGTTTCCCGGGCAACGTGCGCCAGCTCGAGAACGTCTGCCACTGGCTGACCGTGATGGCGCCGGCCCAGGTCATCGAGCCCAAGGACCTGCCGCCCGAGGTGCTGACAGCCGTGGCCGCGCCGGGTGCGGCGCCGCCCCCGCCACCGCGTGCCCCGGCCGGCCATGCGCCGCAGGACTTCGCCGCGGGCGGCGCGGTGCTGGACCCTGTGCCACGCGAGACGGAGACGGTGTCGGCCGCCGATGCACCGGGCGCGGCAGCGTCGCAGGGCTGGGAGCGCGGGCTGGAGGCCGAAGCGCTCGAGCTGCTGGCGGCGGACCGCCACGACGTCTGGGACGTGTTGACCCGGCGCTTCGAGTCCAAGCTGATCCTGACCGCGCTGCACAACACGCGTGGGCGCCGCATCGAGGCCGCGCAGAAGCTGGGCATCGGCCGCAACACCATCACGCGCAAGATCCAGGAGCTCGGCCTGGAGTAAGTCGCCCGCGCGCGGCAACGGCCGGCCGTCTGCGAGGCCTGCCGCATGCTCCGCTGCCGAGGACCGTGCTGCAGGCCATGCGCGCGGTGCCCCTCGAGGCGGGGCGGCAAAGCGCGCAATGCGCAGGCCGGAGGCTCAGATCTCCAGCACCACGGGCGCGTGGTCGCTGGGCTTTTCCCACTTGCGCGGCACGCGGTCGATCGTGCAGGCCTTGACCTGTGGCTTGAGAGCTGCACTGACGAGGATGTGGTCGATGCGCAAGCCACGGTTCTTCTGGTAGCCCAGCATGCGGTAGTCCCACCAGCTGAAGCTCTTGGGCGGCTGCTCGAACATGCGGAAGCTGTCGGTCAGGCCCAGGTCCAGCAGCGCGCGGAAATGCGCGCGCTCCTGCTCGCTGTGGTGGATGGTGCCGGCCAGGCCTACGGGATCGAAGCTGTCCTGGTCTTCGGGCGTGATGTTGAAGTCGCCCAGCAGCACGAGCTGCGGGTGCGCCGCCAGTTCGGACCGCAGATAGGCCTGCAGGCCGCTCAGCCAGTTCATCTTGTAGACGAACTTGTCCGAGTCGAGCGCCTGCCCGTTGACGAAGTAGCCGTTGACCACGCGGATCGGGCCGCTGGGCCCGTCCACCGTGGCCGCGATCACGCGCGCATGCTCGTCGTCGAAGCCGACGATGTTCTTCACGACCGCGCTGGCCGGCTGGCGGCTCAGGATCGCCACACCGTTGTAGGTTTTCTGGCCGAAGACCGCGGCCTCGTACCCGGCTTCGCGCAGCGCGTCCAGCGGGAACTTGTCGTCGGTCATCTTGAGCTCCTGCAGGCACAGCACCTCGACAGGATTGGCGGCCAGCCAGGTCAGGACGTGGTTCAGGCGGGCGGTCAGGGAGTTGACGTTCCAGGTGGCAATGCGCATTGTTGAAAAATTCCCTGTGAGATCATTGGCTTGCATCGCAGGGTCTGGATCAATAAGAGACTGGCTGCCCCAGAACCTGCGTGTCTGCCGCCATCCTATCCCGCCTCCGTCTGCTGCCGCGGCTGGCGCCTTCGCAACGCCGGTCTTGCGCGCGTCGGACCTGTGGCAGATGCTGCAGCGCCTTGGCGTGACGCGGCAGCCGCAGGGGGTTGCGGCCAGGACTTTCGACTGAACGCGCCGCAGCCGGACCGACTTCGATGCGCTGGCCGCCAGCCACACGCCGCTGGATTGGCTGGGCAACTACCGCCACAACTTTGCGCAGCAGCGCGCCATCGGCGACAAGGACTCGGCCGAAGCCGGCACCCGCGCGCGCCTTCGCACGGGCACGGTCGGGCATGAACTGGCGCTGAGGGCAAGCTACTACCGCCACGACCACCAGTTCGGGTTCCTGCGCAAGCTGGGGGGGGCGCCGCCAGAACCTGGTCAGCGACACCTTCAACGGCGCGACCGGCGCACGCACGTCGCGCTACGACGCCGGCGCCACCACGCCGGCCGTGGCGCTGTTGGTCAAGGCCTCGGACGCGATGGCCGTGTACGCTGCGCGCCAACATCCAGAACCTCGGCAACAAAGCCAGCTGGACCGGGGTGCTCAGCAGCGGTGCCGGCGCGCCGCGCACGCTGCAGCTGTCGACGACCGTCGACTTCTGACGCCCGCGGCCGTGTGGCCTGCGCCGCGCGGGTGGGGCAGGGGCATCGCGCGATGTACAGCACGCACACCGCGCTGTCCTTGGCCGGCGGCACAATGCGCGGCGGAGACCCGCACATGCCACCCGAACCAACCACCGCCCCCGACCCCGCACGCGCGCCGCGCGAGTTCCTGCTGCACCTGTACCGCGCCGCGGTCACGCGTGCGCTGCCGCTGCACACCCTGGCCGCACACCTGCCCGAACCGCCACGCGGCCGCACGCTGGTGCTGGGCGCCGGCAAGGCCGGCGGTGCCATGGCGCAGGCGCTCGAAGCCCTGTGGCCCGCCGACGCGCCGCTGGATGGCCTGGTTGTCACGCGCTACGACCATGTACCGCCGCGGCCCGAGGGCCTGCGCCAGCGCATCGAGGTCGTGGAGGCTGCGCACCCCGTGCCCGACGCTGCCGGCCTGGGCGCGGCCGAGCGCATGCTGGCCTTGACGCAAGGGCTGACGGCCGACGACCTCGTGCTGTGCCTGATGTCCGGCGGCGCCTCGGCGCTTCTCACCTTGCCCGCCGAGGGGCTCACGTTGGCGGACAAGCAGCGCATCAACCGCGAACTGCTGGCCTCGGGCGCGGGCATCCACGAGATGAACTGTGTGCGCAAGCATTTGTCGCGCATCAAGGGCGGGCGGCTGGCCGCGGCCTGCGCACCGGCGCCGGTGCTCACGCTGGCGATCAGCGACGTGCCCGGCGACGATCCCTCGGTCATCGGCAGCGGCCCGACCGTGCCGGACGCGACGAGCTGCGCGGACGCGCTCGCGATCCTGGCGCGCTACGGCATCGCCGTGCCCGGTGCGGTCGAGGCCGCGCTGCGCAGCGGGCAACTGGAGACGCCCAAGCCCGGCGATGCGCGCTTTGCCAGCCATGCCGTGCGCATGGTCGCCACGCCACAGCAGTCGCTCGAAGCCGCGGCCGAGGCCGCGCGTGCGGCAGGCATCACGCCGCACATCCTGTCCGACGAGATCGAGGGCGAGTCGCGCGAGGTCGGCAAGGTGCATGCCGCGCTCGCGCGCGCCGTGGCGCAGCGCGGCCAGCCGTTCGCGCGGCCCTGCGTGATCCTGTCCGGTGGCGAGACCACGGTCACCGTGCGGCGCCAGCCCGAAGGCGTGGCGCGCGGGCGCGGTGGGCGGGCCGGCGAGTTCTGCCTGGGACTGGCCCAGGCCCTGCAGGGGCAGGCCGGCGTCTACGCGCTGGCCGCCGACACCGATGGCATCGACGGCGTGGAGGACAACGCCGGCGCCTGCGTGCAGCCGGATACGCTGGCGCGTGCGGAGGCCGCGGGGCGCAAGGTGGCGGCCTACCTGGACCGCAACGATGCCTATGGCTACTTCGAGGCCCTGGGCGACCTGGTCGTGACCGGGCCCACCCACACGAATGTCAATGACTTTCGTGCCTTGCTGATTCTCTAGACCGATTGCTGGACCCCCGATGAATGCTGTACCTGCAGGGCTGGCCAAGCCCACCGTCCTGGTGGTGGACGACACGCCGGACAACCTGTCGCTGATGAGTGCGCTGCTCAAGGACCTGTACAAGGTCAAGGTGGCCAACCACGGCGAGCGCGGCCTGCGCATCGCCAACTCCGAGCAGCCGCCGGACCTGATCCTGCTGGAC
>DATKFT010000637.1:0-4674 GCA_035544335.1 Pseudorhodoferax sp. | reverse complement strand
GTCGGTCTTGAGCAGCTTGGCCAGGCGGCGGTCGGAGAAGCCCTTTTGCTTGAGCGTGCGCAGCTCCTGGGCCGTGATCGTGGACAGCGCGGCCGCGCCGTGCTGCTCGGTGTGCTTGTCCAGGTCCAGCTCGATGCGGATGATCTCCTCGATCTGCACGAGGAACCACTTGTCGATCTTGGTCAGCGCATGCACCTCGTCCAGCGTCCAGCCGGAGGCGAAGGCATCGCCCACATACCAGATGCGCTCCGGGCCGGGCTCGCCGAGCTCCTCCTCGAGCACCTCGCGGTCCTGGGTCTTCTCGTTCATGCCGTCCACGCCGACTTCGAGCCCGCGCAGCGCCTTCTGGAAGCTCTCCTGGAAGGTGCGGCCCATGGCCATGACCTCGCCCACGCTCTTCATCTGCGTGGTCAGGTGGCTGTCGGCAGCCGGGAACTTCTCGAACGCGAAACGCGGGATCTTGGTCACCACGTAGTCGATGCTGGGCTCGAAGCTCGCGGGCGTGGCGCCGCCCGTGATGTCGTTGCGCAGCTCGTCCAGCGTGTAGCCGATGGCCAGCTTGGCCGCGACCTTGGCGATCGGAAAGCCCGTGGCCTTGGACGCCAGCGCCGAGGAGCGCGACACGCGCGGGTTCATCTCGATCACGATCATGCGGCCGTCGGCCGGATTGACCGAGAACTGCACGTTGGAGCCGCCCGTGTCGACACCGATCTCGCGCAGCACCGCCAGGGAGGCGTTGCGCATGATCTGGTATTCCTTGTCGGTCAGCGTCTGCGCCGGTGCCACGGTGATGGAGTCGCCCGTGTGCACACCCATCGGGTCCAGGTTCTCGATCGAGCAGACGATGATGCAGTTGTCGGCCTTGTCGCGCACGACCTCCATCTCGTACTCTTTCCAGCCGAGCAGCGATTCCTCGATCAGCAGCTCGTTGGTCGGCGAGGCTTCCAGGCCGCGCTTGCAGATGGTCTCGAACTCTTCGGCGTTGTAGGCGATGCCGCCGCCCGTGCCGCCCAGCGTGAAGCTGGGGCGGATCACGGTCGGGAAGCCCACGCTCTTCTGCACGCCCCAGGCCTCGTCCATGGTGTGCGCGATGCCCGACCGGGCCGAGCCCAGGCCGATCTTGGTCATCGCGTCCTTGAACTTCAGGCGGTCTTCGGCCTTGTCGATGGCCTCGGGCGTGGCGCCGATCAGCTCGACCTTGTACTTGTCCAGCACGCCGTTGCGCCACAGGTCCAGCGCGCAGTTCAGCGCGGTCTGACCGCCCATGGTCGGCAGGATGGCGTCGGGCTTCTCCTTGGCGATGATCTTCTCGACCGTCTGCCAGGTGATGGGCTCGATGTAGGTGACGTCGGCCGTGGCCGGGTCGGTCATGATCGTCGCGGGGTTGCTGTTGATCAGGATGACCTTGTAGCCCTCCTCGCGCAACGCCTTGCAGGCCTGCACGCCGGAGTAGTCGAACTCACAGGCCTGGCCGATGACGATGGGGCCGGCGCCGATGATGAGGATGCTTTGGAGGTCTGTGCGCTTAGGCATTCTTCACCTCCGCTTGGCTCTGCTTGTACTTTTCCATGGACTGCGTGAAACGGTCGAAGAGGTAGCCGATGTCGTGCGGGCCGGGCGAGGCTTCCGGGTGGCCCTGGAAGCAGAAGGCCGGCTTGTCGGTGCGGGCCAGGCCTTGCAGCGTGCCATCGAACAGGCTGACGTGCGTGGCGCGCAGGTTGGCTGGCAGCGCCTCGTGGTCCACCGCGAAACCGTGGTTCTGGCTCGTGATCGAGACACGGCCCGTGTCCAGGTCCTTGACCGGATGGTTGGCGCCGTGGTGGCTGGCCTTCATCTTGAAGGTCTTCGCACCCGAGGCCAGCGCCATGATCTGGTGGCCCAGGCAGATGCCGAAGACCGGAATGCCGGTCTCGATCAGGCTGCGGGTGGCGTCGATCGCGTAATCGCAGGGCTCCGGGTCGCCGGGGCCGTTGGACAGGAAGATGCCGTCCGGCTTGAGCTTGAGCACGTCGGCCGCGGGCGTCTGCGCCGGCACCACGGTGATGCGCGCGCCGCGCTGGGCCAGCATGCGCAGGATGTTCTTCTTGACGCCGAAGTCGTAAGCCACGACATGGAACTTGGGCGTGATCTGCACGCCGTAGCCCGCGCCGAGCTTCCACTCGGTTTCGGTCCACTCGTAGGTCTCACGCACCGAGACGACCTTGGCCAGGTCCAGGCCGGCCATGGCCGGGGCCGCCTTGGCCTGGGCGATGGCCTCGTCGATGTGCTGCTGCGTGACGGTGCTGCCCGTGGCCAGCGCCACGATGGCGCCGTTCTGCGCGCCGTGGGTGCGCAGGTGGCGCGTGAGCTTGCGCGTGTCGATGCCGGAGATGGCGACCGTCTTGCCGGCCACCAGGTATTCGCTCAGGCTGGCGTTGCTGCGGAAGTTCGATGCCAGCAGCGGCAGGTCCTTGATGATGAGGCCGGCGGCATGGATCTTGTCCGCCTCGATGTCCTCGGCGTTGGTGCCGTAGTTGCCGATGTGGGGATAGGTGAGCGTGACGATCTGCTGGCAGTAACTCGGATCGGTCAGGATTTCCTGGTAGCCGGTGATGGACGTGTTGAACACGACCTCGCCGACGGTTGCGCCGGGGGCGCCGATCGAGTTGCCGAGAAAGACCGTGCCGTCAGCTAGCGCCAGGATCGCGGGCGGGAAGGATCCCTGGAGGGATGAAAGCACTGGGTTCTCCGGATGGTGGCGGTCGCCCGGCGCCCTCGACAAGCACTTGGAGTGCTTCCCTGGACTGCTGCTCGAAGGGGATGTGGCGGTGGATGCGGCCGGCGACGCGATTGCGAAAGAGCCCATGATTGTAGCGCGGCGCCCCCGTCGCTCGCGCCCGGGGGCGCTGTTCCGGGGCGGCGCCACGGGTCTTTTGGCCCGGATGCCCGGGCCCAGACCGTCTGCGCGGCACCTGCGCCTCATCTGCGCGCCCGCAGCCGTGGCCCGGCACGGCGCCCGCCAGACGGCCCGGCTCAGGGCCGTGGCGCGCTGGCGTGCAGGCAGATGGCAGCGGCGGCCGCCACGTTCAGCGACTCCTCGCCGCCTGGCTGGGCGATGCGGATGTGGAGCACGGCACGCGCTTCCAGCGCAGGCGACACGCCCTGCCCCTCGTGGCCCATGAGCCAGGCGCAGGGAAATGGCGGCGCGGCCGCGTGCAGCCACTGGCCACGGTGCGAGCTCGTGGCGACCAGGGGCACCTGCAGGGCGGCAACCGCCTGCTCGTCCACGGACTCGATCAGGCGCAGAGCGAAATGCGCGCCCATGCCCGCGCGCAGCACCTTGGGCGACCACAGGGCCACCGTGCCCGCCAGGGCCAGCACCTGACCGAAACCGAACGCGGCCGCACTGCGCAGGATGGAACCCACATTGCCCGCGTCCTGCAGGCGGTCCAGCACCACGGTGGCGGCTCCGGGATCCGGCGCGGCCGCTTGCGGCAGCCCCAGCACGCAGCCGAAGCCCGCGGGCGAGCCCAGCGCGCTGAGCTGACCCCACAGCGCATCGGCCAGCAGCAGGCGCGGTGTCGCGTCGTCCAGGCCCAGTGCGGCCGCCGCGGCCGCGCCGCGCTCCGACACGACGAGCTGCACCGGCCGCCAGCCACGCAACAACGCGGCGCGGCACAGGTGTTCGCCTTCGATCCAGATCCGGCCCTGGCGCCGGTAGGCGCCATTTTCGTGGGCCAGCCGGCGCAGCTCCTTGAACTGGGCGTTGTCGCGCGAACGGATCTCCAGCGTGCTCATGGCGCGGCCTCCTGTGCAGCGCGCACGCCGGCCGCACGCACCGGCGCGAAGGACTGGCGGTGCACCGCGCAGGCCCCGTAGCGGCTCAAGGCCTGCAGGTGTGCGGCCGTGCCGTAGCCCTTGTGGGCCTCGAATCCATATTGCGGGTACTGCGCATGGATCTCGTGGCACCAGCGGTCGCGGTGGACCTTGGCCAGGATGGACGCGGCCGAAATGGCGGGCACCAGCGCATCGCCCTTGACCACAGCCTCGGCCAGCACGTCGAGCACGGGCAGCTGGTTGCCATCGACCAGCACATGCACGGGCTTGAGGCGAAGGCCTTGCACAGCGCGCTGCATGGCCAGCAGCGTGGCCTTCAGGATGTTGAGCCGGTCGATCTCCTCGACCGAGGCCTCGCCGATCGCGCAGCACAGCGCCTTGGCGCGGATCTCGTCGTGCAGGCGTGCACGCCGCAACGCGGTCAGCGTCTTCGAATCGGCCAGCCCCGCGATGGGGTTGCGCTCGTCCAGGATCACGGCCGCGGCCACCACGGGCCCGGCCAGCGGCCCGCGGCCCGCCTCGTCGACGCCTGCCATGAGCCCGGGTGCAGCCCAGCAGAACATCTGCTGCTCAGCCTGCAAGAAGTTTTTCGATCGCATCGCTCGCCAATTGCGCCGTATCGCGGCGCAATTCCAGATGCAGCGCCGTGAACCGTTGTTCCAGCGCCGCGATGGTGTCGGGCGCCTCGTCGCGCGCCCGCAGCCAGTGCTCCAGTGCCCCGGCCAGCGCCTCGGGCGTGGCCGCATCCTGGATCAGTTCGGGCACCACGGTCTCGCGGCACAGGATGTTCGGCAAGCCGATCCAGGGCAGCAGGTTGCGCCCGCGCATGAGCCAGTAAGAGAACCGGTTCATGTGGTA
>DATKFT010000636.1:0-2006 GCA_035544335.1 Pseudorhodoferax sp. | reverse complement strand
ACTACTGATCCAGGGCGCCGTTTACACGGGCTCCTCTTCGCGCTGACGCGACTGCGCGAACTTGATCGACTCGATCCGCGTCAGCTGCAGTGCCACGTCTTCGGCGACGATCTTGATCACCTCCACCTCATTGCCTGCGTCGTCGGTGCCCGTGAACTCGCGCTCCTCGCCGATCACCAGGACACGCGCACCCTTGCGCAGGTGCTTGCACACGTCTTCGGCCTTCTGGCCGTAGATCTCGACCTCGCGCCAGAAGCCGCCGACTTGCTCGACGCCACCGTCATCGGTGCGGCCGTAGCGGCCAAACATCACGCGCATGGATGCGACGAAGAAATCGCCGTTGCCATCCCTGCGCTGGATGCGCTTGCCTTCTGGGGACTGCGCCAAATTGCCCTTGCCAATGAATAAGTTCTGCATGCTGCTCTCCGCGGTGCTGTGGAAGATGGACTCCGGTGCGGCACCACGCACCATCGCCAATGAGAGAACTGCTTCAGCTTCAGGACTCGGCCAAAAGGTAAGGTGAACCTGGCGGTCGTCATGTGGAAGTCCGCATGAACACGGGCGGGCTGCGCTCCAGCATTTCCCTGCGAACGCGCGTCAGCGCATCTCGCACCCGCAAATGCCCGTCGTTGAGCTGCTGCGCCCGCTGGGTCACCTGCCGGACCCACCCACGGGCCTGGACATGCAGGCCAGCCGTGCGCTCCTCGATGACATCCCAGGCCAGATGGCGCTTGGCACCGCCGACCTCACGCCAGCGCAAGAACACATAGCCCGTCTTGGCCCGGCGGTGCAACATCACGTAGACGTCCAGGCCGCCCTTCTTGGACAGGGTGCTCAGCTCGCCCATCTCGCGTTCCACCAATTCGAGCTTGTCAACAAGATGGCGCAGCTCAAACAGACTGCCCCTACCCGTAAAGGCCTTTGTGTCAACTCGTTCTTGACACCCTTGCTGTGCCACGGACTCGATCGCCCACGCCTTCACATTGACACTGGGCGGTTGCCCTTTCACAACCGGCCTTTCCATCACAGTTGCTCCAGCGTCCTGCATTGATCGCACCGCTCCAGCACGACCACGGTCAGGCAGCGCCTTCGCCGCTGTCGCCATCTGCCGCAGGATCGGACTCGCTCGCCTGCGACTCCGCCTTGGCCAACTGCGACCGCATGTGCGACAGGAATTTGCGCTCCTCGGGCGATTCGCGAAGATGCCGGCGTGAGTGCGTGGGCTTGATGACGCAGCCGAACACATCGCTCGGCACGGAGCCGAACACTTCCAGCGCGAACTTCGCACGCTTTGCGCCATCGTCGGCCACGCCTTCGGCGAAGTCACTGCGGCACAAGTCCTTCACTTCCTCCCGGCTGAGCCAGCGATCAAAGCGCGCCGTGTCGTACCAGACCCTGCGGATCAGCCGGTTCACGTCGTTGATCGAGTGACGCACGGCATCGTCAGTGCGCAGCGACTTGCGCTCCAGCGTCTTCATCAGCCGGATGAAGAAGTCGTACTGGCTGACCAACTGCACCACGCCGTAGCCATAGGGCGAACGAAAGCCCAGGTTCAGGACCATCGGCTGCTCCGAACGCAGGACGGACAAGGACATGCCGCGCTGCTTGTAGTCGGCAAGCACCGTCCTGGCAGCGTCGACCTCTTTGCGCAGCAGCGCGTGGACCTCCTTCATGGCGTGCTCATGCCGCACCAAAGCCCAATCCGCGTAAGGGTTGTCGCGGCCGGTCAGTAGCCACAGCGAACGAAGCACCGCACCCATCTTCTTGCCACCAATGATGGGCGCAGCCTCTGTGCCAGGCTCGCGCCGCCGCCCCAAGAATAGCCGGTACGCCTCCAGCGTATGGACCTGCATCTGGTCCACTTCGTCATCGACCAGCCGGCCGATCTGCCGCATCCCGATGGCTGAATTGGGCGCCCCTGAAGAGGCCCGCCGCTGGCTGGCCCCATTGTGGGACGACATCGCGCGCTGCACACCTGAAGCCTGCGATGCCCTGGCCAATGCCTT
>DATKFT010000635.1:0-8100 GCA_035544335.1 Pseudorhodoferax sp. | reverse complement strand
ACAGGGCGCCGGAGCAAGCGCCCGGTACCGTGCAGGTGGAGTTCCGACCCCGGGAACCGCAGGACCTGTTGGTCGCCTGCATCTGGTCACGGTGGTCCCGGCCTGGGCAACCAGACCTGCTGTCGTTTGCGCTCATCACTGAAGAGCCACCGGCGGAAATCGCTGCCGTGGGCCACGACAGGTGCATCTGCCCCATCCAGCCCGCGGACCTGGATGCGTGGCTGCGGCCGTCGCGCAGCAACATGGCGGCGCAGGACGCCATCCTCGACAGGCGAGTGCGCCCATACTTCCAGCATACGGTCGTCAAGGCGTAGTAGAGCGTCCAGCCTCCCGAAGTCCTCTTCCTTCTTCGAGTTGCCGACCGAGCTCCGTCACGCGTCTTGCAGTTGATGGCCCTTGCCTCTCAGCGAGACGACCTCAAAGCAGCAAACGAAGCCAACAGCAAGGAGAGCTCCGCGCCGTAACGCCACCACGGCTTCGCAATCGACCCAATGGCTTGGCCAAATCTCACGCCGTCATGAAGCCAAGGCAGTACAACGAGGCTGCAGAGCAAGGCTGCCACAACGAAGAGAGCCCAGTGAAGAATCACTGGCCGACCAAGCCGGAAGGCGGCAACGGCCCCAACAAACGCAGGCAAACCCAGGCCAAGGCTGCCAACAACGAGAAGGTCCCACAACATTCGTCCGATGTGGGATGCCCCATTACTGTTGAACCAGGCCACATACATCGACGGCGGCATGATGGTCTTCGTGGCCTGCAGTGTCACCAGCGCCACGCATGCCACGCAGAACCCCGCGGCAACGGGCCAGAACCCGTCCCTCAGCACAGCGGTACTCATCGGGCGCGCAAAGAAGCCCGACGAGACGCTTCCTCGAACTCGCGCAGCGGGTCGGCGGGCACACCGGCAGCTGTCGGTTCATTGACCAGGAACTCCTCCAGCTGCCTGCCTGCATTCAAAGCCTCGCGGAGCCATCGAGGGCGGGGGCCGCGCCCCTTCCAGTCGTCACCGGTTGCCGGGTTCCGGTACTTGACCGCAGCGTGGAACGCTGCATCGGTGCTTCGAAGAGGCAGTTCCACCTTCGGTGGTCGCAGCATGAGGCGTGGGGGCTGTGCCTTCAGATGGGCAGCCTCAACGTCGCGAAGCACGGTCGCTGGGCTCAGCTGAAACTCCACCGCCATGTCGGCGATCCGCTTCCTGGCGGCTTCTCGTTCTTGCAGCCAGGTCGCGTACAGGAGCTGGTCCAGCGCGGCCAGTTCAGACTTCAATTCGCTCAGGGTGGGCATCGGCAAAACGGCTCAGTGGTCCCCGCATTGTCTCCGGTGCGCGCGCTCGCCATGAGGTGACTGGCGATGTCAGCCTCGCCGAAAGACTGTGGGCCACCGGGTATCGTCGCAGACAAGAACGTCGAGTATGGTCGGGTGTCGGTGGTGATGGGGGCTCTGCAGAGGGCAGGTCTCTCTCGGGTGAGCCTAGCGGTTCGAAAGCTCGAATAGGCACCCACCTAAGGCGGACTAGGCCGCCTTTTGGGCCTCCGCTGCTGTTTACAACCCAAGTTCGGTCAGTCCCGGGTGGTCGTCGGGACGGCGCCCAAGTGGCCAGTGGAATTTCCGCTCCGATTCTTTGATTGGCATGTCGTTGATACAGGCGTAGCGACGGCGCATGAGGCCGTCGGTCTCGAATTCCCAGTTTTCATTTCCGTACGACCGGAACCAGTTGCCGGCGTCGTCGTGCCACTCATAGGCGTAGCGAACTGCGATTCGATTGCCCTCATGCAGCCAGAGCTCCTTGATGAGTCGGTAGTCAAGTTCCTTCTTCCACTTCCTCTCAAGGAAAGCCTGGGCTTCGGCCCGGCTGTTGGCAAACTCAGCCCGGTTGCGCCACTTTGTATCCTGGGTGTAGGCCAAGGCGACCTTGGCGGCGTCGCGTGTGTTCCAACCGTCTTCGGCCAAACGGACCTTCTGTACGGCGGTTTCGAGGGAGAACGGGGGCAGGGGTGGGCGAGCTTCCATATTTGACCTCCAGATAAGCATGTAGAACGACCTGTCTACGTGCTCGATGCTATTCGATGTAGAACGACCTGTCTACAATGTCCACATGAGCTCTGACGCGCAATCCCTTTCCTCACGGCCTCCACGAGAGCGAATACTGGTAGCTGCTCACGACCTTTTTTACAGCGAAGGAATCCGAGCGACGGGTGTTGACCGGATCATTGAGCGGTCATCGGTCAGCAAGGTCACCTTCTATCGGCAGTACGGGAGCAAAGACGACTTGATTCGGGCTTACCTCGACTACCGGCACCAAGGGTGGATGTCTTGGTTCCAGACCAGCTTGGCGGAAGCCACCGCTTCTGGTTCGTCACCTGTGAACGCCCTCGTAACTACCCTCGGGAGTTGGTTCAGCCGGTCCGACTTCCGGGGTTGCGCATTTCTCAATGCAGCCGCTGAACTGGGCTCGTCCGATCCTGCCATCCTCGGAACTGTCCGCCGCCACAAGCAAGAGATGTCGTCCGTGCTGGATGACCTGTTTGGGGGCGATGCTGTGTCTGCGGGAGATCCTCTGTCGCTGGTGATAGATGGCGCCGTCGTCCATGCGCAGATAGGCCGACCACTTGACGACGTGCTCGGGAACTTCAAAGCAGCCGTTGAAGGAATCGTCGGTAGGTAACGTGACTTGTGGCCTGGGTCGAAGTGCTGGAGTCGCGTGCAGCTAAAGCCTCATGCGAATGCCCAGCTCAGCGCAGCAACGCTGGGTGGCGTTGCGCGCATCAAGCCTTTCTGGTCACATGCGCTCGGCGTGCCGCATCTTGGAATGCGCGAAGCGGGTCACCTATGGCGGGCCAGGGTTGGTCGCTGACCAGAAAGTCTTCCAAGGTTGCGCCTGCTTCTAGCGCCTTGCGCCGCCACCGTGGCCGGGGGCCGCGGCCTGTCCAAACATCGCCTGTCGCAGCGTTGCGGTACGTCGTCGCAATGTTGTCGATGTCCACCGTACTTTGAATTGCGCCCTCGCTGGCGAGCAACCTGGGCGCGCCGCGCTTCCCAGGTGCTCCAGCGGGCCAGGAGCTGCGCCGAGGTGAGGGCTAGGCCGCGGGCCTGGCGAGCAGGAAAAGGGCGCTGCAGGGCCGCTACGCTGGCCTGCGGTCCACGGTCGACGTGCTTACCTCGGCCGACTGGTCCAGCGCTGCGCCACCAGGGCGCTGCCGGCACCGGGCCAGGTCCTCCACGGGCGCGCCCGGCCTGCATAGGCCTCGCGCGAGGCCCGCAGATCTCCCGCGCTCGTGCGTGGTTGTCCATCATGTCCACGGGATCGCAGAGCGAAGCTCGCCGGCGGTTCTGTGGTGGGTAACCTGGCCGTTGTGGTGGCCGCTGCGGGCGTGCGAAGCGCTGGCAACCAATCCGCGGTGATTGACGCGAACCGCTCGCATGCCCGTATGCAGCAACCGATGAAACCAAGCTGCGACGCGATGGCAGCCCACCGTATGGATATCCATCACAAACTGCAGCGGCGAAAACGCGAAAGTGAATGCCGTGCAGCCGAGCTCTCCGATCACCATAGAAGGACTGACTTGTTCGAACGAGCCGACGGTGTGCCGTGCCGCCGTGCTGGACTCTCAGCACCTTGAGATCGAATTGGAAGGTACGCAGCGCATGATTCGGGAGGTGGCGCAGCACATGCTGGGTGGCGCGATCAAAGTCAGGTACCGCGGCGCCACGCTCGTGCTGACCCATTTCACGGTGTTCAACCAGGGAGAGCGAAAGCGCCTGCTCTTCCAGGCAACTCATCGTTCAGATCCGCAGCAATACGACGGCTGAGTGCTCGCTGGAGCAGTAGCAACTGCGGAGCGCAGGTACCCTGATCCCCCATGTCCACCGGATCACGAAGGCCTAGCGAGGAAATTCAAGCTTTGATGAAGAACGGCCTGAAGATTCAGGCTCTGATGAACACCGAGTTCGAACCTCGACGCTCCGAGTGCGGGCAAGTTGATGATTTACCTTGGTGGCAGTTGAGCGTTCAGCGAACAACGACAAATGTGCTGGGTGGCGCCTTCCTTGCGCAGAGGCAGGTCCACCTTTGGCGGACGCAGATCGGAAGGCGCAGGCGCCGCACTGTGCTGGGCGGCCTCGATGTCCCTGGCCATGGTCGTGGGGCTCAGCTGGAACTCGACCGCCATGTCGACGATGCGCCGCCGGACGTCCTCGCGCTCTTGCAGCAGTTCGCGTGCAGCAGCTGGTCCATTTCGCCAGTTCGGACTTCAGTTCGCTCAATGTGGGCATCGTGGAAACGGCTCGGTGTTTTCACGGCATTTCTCCGGCTGCCTTCCATCCCTTCCGTCCCGCGCCCAACCGGGGCGTACGGAAGGTGATGGACCAGCGTTGTGCCTTCACGGGCGGCACACAGTGCTGCCATGCCCATCGCGCTGCCCCTTCCATTTTGTAGATGGACCGCGGAACCACGTCGAGCTGCACCGCATGGCGTTTCGCTGCCTCGTCTGGTGGATACGGCCTGAAGCGCAGCACGGCCTCGTTGCCGAGCGAGACACCAGCGATGACCTCGAAATCGGGCACATCGCGATGCCACCCCAAGGGTGTGCCCGGCGCGTACTCTGCCACCATGACCTGCACCAACTGCGCTCGGTCCACACCGAGCCATGCGGCGACGCAGTCACGCAGCGGCACAAGGCGCTCGTCCAGGTTCTTGCCAGGCCGCAGCATGTTCATGTCGAAGTCATAGCTGCCGCCGAAGCTCACAACCTGGCGGCGCGCGAGGTACTCCTTGTACTTGGCGGGATGCAGCGGCAGCGACCGGATGACCTCGAGCAGCTGCGCTTCTTCCTCCCGGCTCAGGAAGTCGGGCTGGTACCGAAGGCCAGGTATCGACACAACCTCGTCATCAGCGAACAAGTCGTTTTGCATGCGGCAATGGACGCCGGCCTGTCGGACACCGAATTTTGGTGCCTCCGACAGACACAGGTCCCGGTTCGTGATACTGTATTGATGTACAGTAATTCTATAAGATGTCGGCCGTTCCTGCATTCGCCCCCCAGTCCGCTGCCAACGCCGCGGGTGCGCCATGGACGGCGCAGCCGTTGCCGCCGCGCGTCGCCGAAGCGGTGTGGCGTGGCACGGAGTTGGAGCACCGGACCACTGCGGTCCGCCTGACCGGATGGGCCGAGCTCGACGCGGAGCTGCCAGGTGGCGGCTGGCCCGAGCAATCCGTGGTGGAAATCCTGGCCGCGCAGCCGGCGGTGCTCGAGTGGCGGCTGCTGTCGCCTGCCCTGCAGACGGTCGTGCAGAACGGCGGCCAAGTGGTCGTCGTCGGACCGCCACGCCATCCGCATCTCCCGGGCCTGCAGTACATGGGCCTGAGCGACAAGCAATTCGTGTGGGTTCAGGCGGACCATCCCGCCGAGCGGCTGTGGGTCACAGAGCAGCTCATCAAGTCCAAGGCCGCGGGTGCTGTCATTGCCTGGCTGCCCAAGGCGCGTGCTGAGCAGCTCCGACGACTGCAGGTCTGCACCCAGGGTTGCGAGGGCCTCGTATTCCTGTGTCGGCCAGAAGCGGCGCGTCATGAGTCCTCCGCGGCTCCGCTGCGTGTCCATGCAGCGGCCGGTACCGACTGGACGCTGGACGTCCACATTCTGAAGCGACGCGGCCCGACCCATGAACGTCCACTGGCGCTGCCGTCGATTCCGGGAGGACTCGCTTCGGTGCTGACGCCACGCATGCGCCGACTCACCCGTCCTGCCGCTCCCGAGGTTGCCCGTGCTCTGGGTCGCCCTGCTGACACGGTCCGACCCCGGCACGCAGCCGTCTGATGACCAGCTTCGGGGCCTTGCGATGTACGCGCTGCAGTTCTCGCCGCGCACCGCCATCGTGGAGGACGCCGTGGTCATCGAGCTGGAGGCGAGCACGCGGCTTTTCGGCGGCCGGCGTGCGCTGCGCGACCGCATCGTGGCCGAGGTGCCCGAGCTGGGCGTCTGCAGCGTGGCCTGGGCGCCGACCAGCCTGGCGGCGCTGGCCTTCGCGCGCGCTGGCAGGGAGAACGGCATCCGCGGCGCACTGGTGGCGCTGCTCGACACACTCTCGATGGACACGCTGGCCGCAGTGCGGCCACACCTGACCACGTTGTCACAGCTGGGGTGTAGGACGCTCGGGGACGTGCGGGCGCTGCCGCGCGGCGGCATCAGCCGGCGGTTCGACAAGCAATTGCTCACCGCGTTGGACCAGGCCTATGGCTTGCGACCCGAGGCTCACGAGTGGGTCGAGGCTCCACAGACGTTCCAGGCGCGGCTGGAGCTGATGGCGCGGGTCGACACCGCACCGGCCATGCTGTTCGGTGCGCGGCGGCTGTTGCTGCAGCTGTGCGGTTGGCTCGCGGCGCGCCACGCCGGAACCACGGCGTTTGTGCTGCGATGGATGCACGACGCGATGCGTCCGCGAAGAGCGGACCCTGGAGGCGAACTGACTATTCGCACGGCGACTCCGATGCGCGACGTCGAGCACCTGTGCAGGCTCCTGGCCGAGAACCTGGCCAAAGTCGAGCTGCAGGCACCGGCGGGCGACCTCGCTCTCGAAGCGTTGGACGTGCATCCGCTAGAAGAGCTGAGCAAGTCCTTGCTGCCAGATGTCGCGCAGCAGGGCGAGTCGCTCACGCTGGTGCTCGAACGCGTCGCTGCGCGCCTGGGCCCGGACAAGGTCCTGCGGCCGGTCGTCGTGGAGGACCATCGGCTCGAATGGCAGACCCACTGGCAGCCGGCGCCCGAGGCGCTGCCGAAGAAGCGTGCGCGTCGCAACCGCTTTCCGCAGCCCAGCTTCGTCCTGGCCAAGCCACTGCGCCTGGCCATGCGCGACGACAAGCCGATGTACCAGGGTGTCCTGCAGATGCTCGCTGGCCCACATCGCATCGAGGGCGGCTGGTGGCACCGGCTACAGGAGCGAGATGCCCAGCGGGAGGCCACGGTGGTGCGCGACTACTGGGTCGCGCAGAGCCCGCACTGCGGTGTGCTGTGGGTTTTTCATGAACGCCTGGGCGGCGACGATGCTGCTTGGTACCTGCAAGGGGCTTTTGCATGAGCGAGGACCGCCGTGCCGGCATCCCGGAGTACGCCGAGCTTCGAGCCCTGTCCAACTTCAGCTTCTTGAAGGGAGCCAGTTGGCCGGAAGAGCTGGTCGAGCGCGCGAAGAAGCTCGGCTACAGCGCGCTTGCGGTGTGCGACGAATGCTCGATGGCCGGGGCGGTGCGCGCCCATGTCGAAGGCAAGGAGCAGGGGCTGAAGGTCATCCACGGCAGCCAGTTCACAGTCGTCTGCGATGCGCCGTTCACGTTCGTCGTGCTGGCCTGCAACCTCGAAGGCTACGGCAACCTGTGCCAGTTCATCACGGCGCTGCGGCGCACCGCGGAGAAGGGCACCTACCGCCTGGTGCTCGACGCCATCGAGGCGGCGGCACTCGCCGACTGCGTGGTGCTGGTCTCGCCGGATCGGGAGTCGACCGATGCGCAGCTGGAAGCCATCGCCCACTGGCTCCTGTCGAATTTCACCGGTCGCTGCTGGCTGGCGGTCGAGATGCAGCGCGTGCTGGACGACGAGATGTGGCTGCACCGCATGGAGAAGGTCAGCGAGCTCACGGCCATCCCGCTGGTGGCCAGCGGCGACGTGCGCCTGCACATCCGGTCCCGCAAGCCACTGCACGACGTGATGACCGCCACACGTGTGGGCCGACCACTGACCGACTGTGGACTGGACCTGGAGCTCAACAGCGAGCAGCACATGCGCACGCGCGTGCAGTTGGCGCAGCGCTTCTCGACTGCGCTGCTAGCCGAGACCTTGAACGTCGCAGCCCGCTGCACCTTCTCGCTCGACGAGCTCCGGTACCAGTACCCATCCGAGGTGGTACCGGATGGCCAGACACCGTCGAGCTACCTGCGGCAACTCGCGTACGAAGGCGCTGGGCGACGATGGCCGGATGGCATTCCGCCAAAGGTTCAGACCCAGATCGAACACGAGCTGGAACTCATCGCGGACCTGGCCTACGAACACTACTTCCTGACCGTCGCCGACATCGTGCGTTTCGCGCAGTCGCAGGGCATCCTGTGCCAGGGGC
>DATKFT010000634.1:0-6765 GCA_035544335.1 Pseudorhodoferax sp. | reverse complement strand
GTGGGAGATGTACGCGCAGAACAACTGCGTGTTCCAGTACCACATGCCCGAAGGCATGCAGTACATGCGCAACTGGAACCGCGCCTACCTGGACTTCGCCAAGGACAAGGGCTGGCGCCAGAAGAACGACCCCGTGCAGCTGGCCCTCTACAGCGACACGCTGCAGAGCTTTCGCCTCGCCGCACAGGGCAAGAGCGCGGGCCGCCAGCCGCCCGAGCACCTGCGCGAACGCATCGCGACCTACTTCGACCCGTTGCCGTTCTGGTATGCGCCGCTGGAGGAGGCGGCCACGGACCTGGCGGCCTACCCGCTCAACGCGGTCACGCAGCGGCCCATGGCCATGTACCACTCCTGGGACTCGCAGAACGCCTGGCTGCGCCAGATCCACAGCCACAACTACCTGCATGTGAACCCCAGGACGGCGCAGGCCGCGGGCATCGCCGACGGTGGCTGGTGCTGGGTCGAGAGCCAATGGGGCAAGGTCCGCGGCATGGCGCGCTACACCGAGGCCGTGGAGCCCGGCACGGTCTGGACCTGGAACGCGATCGGCAAGGCCGACAGCGCCTGGCAGCTCGCCCCGGGTGCCGACGAGTCGCGCAAGGGCTTTTTGCTCAACCACCTGATCAGCGAGGAGCTGCCGTGCGCGGGCACAGGCTCCGGCACCATCAGCAACTCCGACCCCATCACGGGCCAGGCCGGCTGGTACGACGTGCGCGTGCGCATCCGCCCGGCCGCGCCCGAGGAGCCGGCCGAGAGCTATCCGCAGTTCGCCGCCGTGCCGTCGGCACCGGGCGTGCGCGGCAAGGCGCAGCGCGTGCTGGCCTACTTCGCAGGCGCAAAAGGGGGCCGCAAATGATCCAATGGCTCAAGGACCTGTTGAACCCGCAGCCGCTGGTGCCTGCGGCACCGGCCCCCGCGCCCGAGGCGCGGTCCAGCGCGCGCTGGCAGCAGGGCGACACGCTGTCCAAGCAGCTCGCGCTGGTCATCGACCTCAACGTCTGCGTGGGCTGCCACGCCTGCGTGACCTCGTGCAAGGAGTGGAACACCTCGGGCTCGGCCGGACCGCTGGCCGACGAACGCGCCTACGCGGCCGACCCCACGGGCACCTTCTTCAACCGCGTGCAGACCTACGAGGCGGGCGTGTTCCCGAGCATGGACACGGTGCACTTTCCCAAGAGCTGCCTGCACTGCGAGGACCCGCCCTGCGTGCCGGTCTGCCCCACGGGCGCGAGCTACAAGCGCGCCGAAGACGGCATCGTGCTCGTGGACTACGACAAGTGCATCGGCTGCAAGTACTGCGCCTGGGCCTGCCCCTACGGCGCGCGCGAGCTCGACGAGGAGCGCCAGGTCATGACCAAGTGCACGCTGTGCGTGGACCGCGTGCACGACGAAAAGCTCGCGCCCGAGGACCGCAAGCCGGCCTGCGTGAAGGCCTGCCCGACCAACGCGCGGCTGTTCGGCGATGTGAAGGACCCGAACAGCGAGGTCTCCATCGCCATCCGCGAACGTGGCGGCTACGCGCTGATGCCCGAGTGGGAGACCCAGCCGGCCAACCAGTACCTGCCGCGGCGCTCCATGCAGTCGTCACCGTCATCGGCACCGGGAGAGCAGCCATGAACCCGGCCATGTCCGTCGTCGTGTTCACGGCGATTGCCGGCGCCGCGCAGGGGCTGGTCGTGGCGCTCGCCGTGGCCCAGTTGCTGGGCGTGGCCATGGCGGCCGGCTTCGTCGGCCAGGCGCTGCTGCTGGCCGCGGCCATGGCCACCGCCGGCCTGCTGTCTTCGTTCGGCCACCTGGGCCGCAAGGAGCGGGCCTGGCGCGCCGTGCTGATGTGGCGCACCTCCTGGCTCTCGCGCGAATGCCTGGTGCTGCCGGCCTTCATCGGCTGGACGCTGCTGTGGTGGGCGCTGCTGCCGGCAACAGGGCGGGCACCGCTGTGGCTGCCGGCCGGCGCGCTGCTGCTGGCCGCGCTGCTGTGGCTGTGCACGGCCATGATCTATGCCTGCCTGCGCTTCATCCAGGAATGGGCGCAGCCGCTCACGCTGGCGAACTTCGTGCTGATCGGCCTGGGTTCGGGCCTGGTGCTGGCCAGCGCGCTGGCCGCGGGCGCGGGCGAGACGGCCCTGCTGCGCGCCACGGGGCCCGCCGCGCTGGTCGTGCTGCTGGCCGCGCTGGCCGTGCGCTGCGCGACGCTGGCACGCAATGCGGCGCTGGTTCCGAAGTCCACGCTGCACAGCGCCACCGGCATCCGCACGCCGCAGCTCGTGCAGAAGTCCATGGGCATGTCGGCCGGTGCCTTCAACACGCGCGAGTTCTTCCATGGCAGAACGAAGGCGTTCCTCAAGAACCTCAAGTGGCTGTTCCTGCTGTGCGGCTTCGTGCTGCCCGCGCTGTGCGCGGCCTGGGCCCTGGCCGGTGGCCCGGCGCTGGCATGGGTGCTGGCCGTGGCGCTGCAGGTGCCGGGCCTGCTGGCCGAGCGCTGGTTCTTCTTCGCGCAGGCGCGGCACCCGCAGAACCTGTACTACCAGGTGGTGTCGTGAGAGCTTGAGAGGTCGGCGGCACCGGCAACGGCGGCCGTATCAGGCGGCCCGCTCCTGCGCTGCGGCGGTGCGCAGCGCCTGCAGCGTGCACAGCAGGGCCGGGTTGTCGTCGTCGGCCGCCCAGGCCATGCCGATGGGTCCCACATCCACCTTGAGCCGCAGCGGCAGCACCTGCAGCACGCCCAGCGCCGCGTAGTGCTGGCCGGCTGCGCCCGACACCACGGCCAGGCAGTCGCTGGCCTGCAGCAGGCGCTGGACCAGGCCCGGCGCGCCGGTCTCCAGCCACGGCACGGGCGGCGCAAGCGCCTGGTCCAGGAAACTGGCATCGATCGCACGCCGCAGCATGGTGTGGCGCGGCGGCAGGATCCAGGGCCAGGCAGCCGCCTGCACCCAGCCCAGCGCGGCCTGGCCGAGCACATGGTGCCGGCCCGCCACCACGCAATGGGGCTCGGCGTACAAGGCCTCGGCCGCCAGGCCGGGAGCGAACGCGCGTTCGTCAAGCCGGCCGACGATGAGGTCGAGTTCGCGCCGCGCGAAGCGCTCCCACAGGCCCTGGGCGATGTCTTCGACGACCTCGAAATGCGGCGCCGTTCCTTGGGCATGCAGCGTGAGCAGCGCTTGCGGCAGCAGGTCGATGCTGGGGCCGGTCATGGTGCCGATGCGCAGCAGGCCTTGCGCGCCGCGGGCCACGGCCGCCAGTTCGTGTTCGAGCCGGCGGCTGTCGGCCACGACGCGGCGTGCATGGCGCAGCACCGGTGCGAGCTGCGGCGTGGGCTTGAGCTGGCGGCCGCGCACGAACAGCGGCGCGCCCACGGCCGCCTCGATCTCGGCCAGCCACTGCGAGACGGCCGGCTGCGTGCTGTCCAGCGCCGGTGCGCTGGCCGTCAGGCTGCCGTGGCGCGCCACGGCCAGCAGCACCTCGAAGTGCCGCAGCCGGAGCCGGCGCAGGTGCAGCGCCAGCTTCTCGCTGTCTTCGCCCATGGGTTTTTCTGATGCGTCGATCATGATTGCGCTGTAGATCGTGATGGACCAGCCGCGCATGATCCGGCCAGGCAAGAGTTGCTGCAAGGAGTACGCGATGCACATGCGCAGAAGAACCGCGCTGGCGCTGGGGCTGGCCTGGACCACGGCGGGCAGTTGGGCGGCGGTGGACAAGCCGATCAGGCTGGTCGTGCCTTTCCCGGCCGGCGGCGGGACCGACATCGTGGCGCGCCGGCTGGCCGAGCTGCTGCGCCAGCGCCTGGGTCAGCCGGTGCTGGTCGACAACCGGGCCGGCGCCAGCGGCAACATCGGCGCCGAGGCCGTGGCGCGCGCAGCGCCGGACGGCGGCACGCTGATGCTGACGGCCGCGCCGTTCGCGATCGCGCCGGCGATGTTCAAGACGCTCTCGTTCGACCCGGTCAGGGATTTCACGCCCATCGCGCAGCTGGCCACGGTGCCGCTGCTGATTGTCACGCGTGCCGACGCGCCGTTCGCCAGCCTGGCCGACATCGTCGCGGCGGCGCGCAAGGCGCCGGACCGCCTGAGCTACGCGAGCTTCGGCAACGGTTCGCCGCCGCACCTGGTCGGCGAGAGCATCCGGCTGCTCTCGGACGTGCGCTTCGCCCATGTGCCCTACAAGGGCGGCCAGGCGGCCATGGCCGACATCCTGTCCGGCCGCATCGACTTCGCCATCATGGACGTGGTGTCGATGACGCCGCTGGTCCAGTCGGGCCGGCTCAAGGCGCTGGCCATCACGGGCACGCAGCGTTCGTCCTCGCTGCCCGAGGTGCCCACGCTGGCGCAGGCCGGCGTGGCCTTCGACACGGTGGGCTGGTATGCCGTGTTCGGGCCGGCCGGCATGCCGGCGCCGCTGGTCGCGCAGCTCAACGCGGCGATGAACGAGGCCATGGCCACGCCCGAGATGCGCACGCTGATCGTGCAGGGCGGCTCGATCCCGATCGAACCGCCGCTGTCGCCCGCGCAATGGGGACGCCAGTTCGCGCAGGACGTGCAGACCTGGGCGCGCGTGGCGCGCGAGTCCGGCGCGCAGATCGACTGAGCATGGACCAGCCGTTGGGTACAGAGACCCCCGTGCAGGTGCTGCGCGACATCGTCTACGGCCACGCGCGCGTGGACTGCGCCGACGGCCGCCCCGGGCGGCTGCGCGCATTGCGGCTGGACCGCTATGCGCCGGCCGATGGCGCGGATGCGCCGCGGCCCGTGGCCGTGCTGGCCTTCGGTGGCGCCTTCCACCGCGGCAGCAAGGAGGACGATGCGTTCGAGACGCCCGAGGCGCGCAACACCGCGGTGGCCCACTACTGCCACCTGCTGGCGCAGCGCGGCTTCGTGGCCTGCTCGATCGACTACCGCCTGGTGCAGGAAGACCCGGACCCCGGCGGCACGCGCGCCGTGGCCGCGCCGGAGCGCATCCCGCGCTCGCGCGTGGATGCCGTGCGCGGCTTGCTGGGCCTGCCGCCGGCCAGCGACGAGGCCCTGTGGCGCGGCATCGAGGCCGCCAGCGACGACATGGCCATGGCGGCGCGCTTCGTGCTGGCGCAGGCCGGCGCCTGGCAGCTCGACACGCGGCGGCTCGTGCTGGGGGGCTTCTCGGCCGGGGCGCGGACGGCCTTGAACGCGGTGTTCGCCGAGGGCGTGCCGGCCGCGGCCGTGGTGTCGCTGTCGGGCTACATGGACGCGCAGGACCAGCGGCGCCATCTGGCCGCGTGCCCGCGGCGCCCGGCGGTGCTGCTGGTCAGCGCGGAGCACGACCTGGACTATGTGGCGGCGCAGCAGCCGGCCATGGCCGAGGGCTTTCGCCGGCACGGGCTGGCCTGCGAGCACCTGCTGGTGCCCGGGGCCGGGCATTTCTATGCGCAGGATGCGCGCGCGCTGCAGGACGACGGGAGCGAGACCCGCGTGGGGGCAGGGCTGTTCGCGTTCCTGGCGCGGCACCTGGGCGGCGCGGGGGCGTGAGCGGCGGCTGGGTTGCTGTCCGGGGGCCTGGCCAGGGCTAATGCAGGCCGGCAGCGGCGTCGCCGAGGTCTGCCAGAGGATGCTGCGCATCCCAGGGGGCGCCCACATAGGGCTGGGCGATCTGCTCGGGCCGCAGGCCGGCGGGAAGCGCGCTCCACCGCGGCGACCTGTCCTTGTCGATCAACAGAGCGCGCACACCCTCCGGAAAGTCATGCTGCACCGCGCAGTGGCAGGCGGCGTTGAACTCCATGCGGAACACGTCGGCGAGGCCCAGGGACTTCGCCGCGGCTTGAAGGTGCAGCGACAGCGCTGCGCTGGTGGGCGATCCGTGCGCGAAGGTGCTGGCGCATTGCTGCAGCCAGCGGTCTTCATGCGCCGCCAGTGCGGCCATTCGCTGCCGGATCCCGTCCAGGCCATCCGTTCCGACCGTGGCATCGATCAGTGCGCGGTACCGTTCAACGCGGGCTTCCTGCGCGGGCTTGTCCGCATGCCCGGACAGCAGGCCGTTCAAGCGTGCGCAGTCCTCTGCCTGGTGTCCGGTCCAGCCAGAACCCGCCATGTCTGCCAAGACTGCGTCCAAGCGCTGGGGCTGGAGATGGAAGTCGGCCAGGCCGCAGGCCAGCGCGTCGGCCGCCGACAGCGGCGCGCCACCCAGGGCCATGAAAACGCCGAGCCGGCCCGGCAGTCGGCCGAGTACCCAGCTGCCACCCACATCCGGAAACAGGCCGATGGAGATCTCCGGCATGCCGACCACGGAGGTGGGCGTGACGACGCGGTGCGTGGCGCCCACGAACAGGCCCAGGCCTCCACCCATGACGATGCCTTCGCCCCAGGCGAGCACGGGCTTGCGGAAGCGGTGGACCAGGTGGTCGAGCCGGTACTCGCGTGCGAAGAAGTCCTTGACGAGCGGGGGCGGCCCTGCCTGGCCTTGGGCGCGGCTTTCGCGGATGGCCTGGACCAAGGCCACCACGTCGCCACCGGCGCAGAAGGCCTTGGGGGTGCTGGCGTTGAGCACCACGGCCACGACGGCAGCGTCGCGGTTCCAGGCGCCCAGCTGGGCCTGCAAGGCGTCGACCATCTGCAGTGACAGTGCATGCAGGAACCGTGGCCGGTTCAGCGTGGCTACACCGATGACCTGTCCATCCGCGGTGCACCGTTCGGCGAAAAGAACAGTGTCGGACCGTTGCGGGAGCAGCATGCGTTCCTGCCTACATCTACCGGTAAGCGTCCATCAGCGCACGTGCCTGCGGCAGGGCTTGCAGCTGCTTGA
>DATKFT010000633.1:0-1684 GCA_035544335.1 Pseudorhodoferax sp. | reverse complement strand
CGCGCCACTACCAGAGCTTCGGTGCCGAGCTGCCGCAGCGCCCCGGCGACTGGGGCCTGGAGGTCGTCAACGGCATGGCCTGGCTGGTGCGTGCGCGCGAGAGCGATGGCCTGAAGCGCAAGCGCTCCGAAGCGCCCGAGGAACTGACGCTGCAGCGCCTGATGCCGGCCGACGCGTTGCGCATCCGTGGCCGCCACAACGCCGTCAACGCGCTGGCGGCGCTGGCGCTGGCCCAGTCCGCGGGCTGCGCGCTGGCGCCCATGCTCTACGGCCTGCGCGAGTACCGCGGCGAACCGCACCGCGTGGAGTCCATCGCGCTCGTGCAGGAGGTCGAGTACTTCGACGACAGCAAGGGCACGAATGTGGGCGCCACCGTGGCCGCGCTGACCGGCCTGGGTGCCGAGCGGCGCGTGGTGCTCGTGCTGGGCGGCGAAGGCAAAGGCCAGGACTTCGGTCCGCTGGCCCAGCCCGTCGCGCAGCATGCGCGTGCCGTGCTGCTGATCGGCCGCGACGCCGCGCTGATCCGCGCCGCGCTGGCCGACACCGGCGTGGCGCTGCTGGACGCCGCCAGCATGGAGGAGGCCGTGCGCCTGGCCGCCGAGCGCGCCCAGAGCGGCGATGCCGTGTTGATGTCGCCGGCCTGTGCGAGTTTTGACATGTTCCGCAACTACGAGCACCGTGCCGAAGTGTTCCGCGCGGCGGTCGCCGCGCTGGCCGATGCGGCCGGCGTGGCCATGGAGGGTGCGCTGTGAAGATGCCGTCGCTGCGCCTGCCCAACTGGTTCCGCGGCCTGCCGCAGGCCGCCGCCGATGCCTTGCCCGTGCGGCTGGGCATGGGGGGGTACTCGCAGACGCGCGCCACGCCCGTGCGCGTGCTGGGCTTCGACCAGACCCTGCTGTGGGTCTGCGTGGCGCTGCTGGCCTGGGGCCTGGTCATGGTGTATTCGGCCTCCATCGCGATGCCCGACAACCCGCGCTTCAAGGGCTACACACAGACGCATTTCCTGCTGCGCCACACGATCGCGATCGGCGTGGCCTTCGTCGCGGCCCTGCTGGCCTTCCAGGTGCCCATGCAGACCTGGGAGAAGTATTCGGGCTGGCTGTTCGTGTTCTCGGTGGCGCTGCTGGTGCTGGTGCTGGTGCCCTTCATCGGCAAGGGCGTGAACGGCGCGCGGCGCTGGATCTCGATCGGCATCATGAACTTCCAGCCGTCCGAGCTGGCCAAGCTGGCCGTGGTCTTCTATGCCGCCAGCTACATGGTGCGCAAGATGGACGTCAAGGAGAACTTCTGGCGCGCCGTGCTGCCCATGGGCGTGGCCATCACGCTGGTCGGTGTGCTGCTGCTGCTGGAGCCCGACATGGGCGCCTTCATGGTGATCGCCATCGTCGCGATGGGCATCCTGTTCCTGGGCGGCGTCAACGCGCGCATGTTCTTCCTGATCGCGGCCGTGCTGCTGGTGGCGTTCGGGCTCATGATCCTGACCTCCGAATGGCGGCGTGAGCGCATCTTTGCCTACCTGGATCCCTGGAGCGAGAAGCATGCGCTGGGCAAGGGCTACCAGCTCTCGCATTCGCTGATCGCGATCGGCCGTGGCGAGATCTTCGGCGTCGGCCTGGGCGGCAGCGTCGAGAAGCTGCACTGGCTGCCCGAGGCCCACACCGACTTCCTGCTCGCCGTGATCGGC
>DATKFT010000632.1:0-6426 GCA_035544335.1 Pseudorhodoferax sp. | reverse complement strand
CCTGCCGCCTCGCCGTGCTGCGGCCGCGCGGCGTAGACCTGGGCGAAGGCCTCGGCGTCCAGGCGCGCCGGGTACTGCCACAGCTGCAGGCAGTGTTCGAGGATGGCGTGCAGCGTGAACTCGGCGATCGGCACCTCGTGGCCGTGCACATTGCAGACCGTGGTGCCGGCCGGCAGCGCGGCCAGCGCGATCTGCTCGGCACCGGCGCCCGGCACCTGCACGAGCCGGCAGCGCAGGCGCGCGGCCGCGTCGGCATCGATGGCGTTGGCGATGAGCACGTCGGCGTGGATCTCGCCCTGGGCGGGAAAGGCGTCCAGCGCCTGCACCTCGTGTTCGGCGCCCAGCAGCGCGCGCAGGCGCGGCGCGTTGGGGGCATGGAGTCCGACGATCTTGATCAGCATGGGAAATCTCGGATGAAAGGGTCAACGACTTTCGCGCACGATGAGGCCAGCCTGCTGCTTGAAGCTGTCCTGCAGCCGCGTGCCGAGGCCGGCCGTCACCGGCGGCCGGGCCATGCCGTCCTCGATGACGGGCAGGCCGGTCACGATGTCCCGGTACCAGGTGGCCAGCGTGGCGCGCACCACCTCCTGGTAGATCGCGGTGGGCGCATGCAGCGCCATGTGCAGGCCGGCCATCAGCGTGACGGGGCCCGTGCAGTCGTGCGGCGCGAGCGGCCGGTTGTAGGCCTGGGCCAGCGCTGCGATCTTGCGGCCCTCGGTGATGCCGCCGCACCACGAGAGGTCCAGCATGACCACGTCCAGCGCATCGCCGGCCAGCAGGTCGCGGAAGGGGCGCAGCCCGCCCAGCGTCTCGCTGCCGCAGACCGGCACGCGCGTGCGCCGGCGCAGGTCCGCGAGGCCCGCCACGTCGTCCATCTTGCCCAGCGGATCCTCGACCCAGAACACGTCGTACTCCTCCAGCGCCTGGCAGATGCGCAGCGCCGAGTGGCCGCCGAACAGGCTGTGCAGCTCGCACATCACCTCGATCCGGTTGCCCACGGCCTCGCGGATCTGGCGGAAGGGCTGCAGGCCCTTGTCGAGGTCCGCGAGCGTGATCAGGTGGCCGCCGCTGGCAGGCACGTAGATGTCGAAGGGCCAGATCTTCATGGCCTTGTAGCCCTCGGACAGCAGGCTCTTGGCCAGCGCGCCGGCGTCGCGCATGAAGGCGACCTGGTCGTCGTAGGGGCCGGCGGCCTCGTCGCCCGCGACGATGTCGCGGCGCTGGCCCGTGCTGTTGTAGGCGTAGCCCGCGCAGGTGTTGTAGACCGGCACGCTGGCGCGCGCGCCGCCGCCCAGGGCCTCGTACACGGGCACGCCCTGGCGCTGGCCGGCCAGGTCCCACAGCGCGATGTCGACGGCGCTGGCCGACCGCACCTCGGTACCCGAACTGTTGTAGCCCACGTAGGGCGTGAGCAGATGGCGCGAGATGCCCTCGATGTGGCGCGCATCGCGGCCCAACAGGAAGGGGGCGAGCTCGGCGTGCAGACAGGTCTCGACGGCGGCAGCGCCACGGAAGGTCTCGCCCAGGCCGACGAGGCCGTCGCTGGTCTCCAGTTCCAGCCAGATCAGGCTGGGACGCTCGGGCAGGCGGTAGGTGCGCAGGGCGCGGATCGTTGTCATGCAATCTCCAATGCACTGCAAGCCATCAGCACGGAACACACACCGCTGGCAAGCAAAGGTTCGAAAGGCCGCGAAGCAGGCCAGCCCAACAGACGCCGCGGGACGGCCTCTGCCCGGCCGCTGGCGGCGCCCCCCCGCGGGGGGGACGGGATGGCGACACGCAGTGCGCCATCCAACCGGGGTGGGTTCATTCAGTCCGTTGTGATCTTGCGGGTCTCGATGAGGGTCTTCCAGCGCGCGAATTCGCGGGCCTGGAAGGCCGTGAACTCGGCCGGCGTGCTGGCCACGATCTCCAGGCCCTGCTCGGTCAGGCGTGCGGCCACCTTGGGGTCGCGCATGGCGGCGGCCGCGGCCGCAGCGGCCTTGTCGCGCACGGCGGGCGGCAGGCCGCGCGGCGCGGCCAGGCCCTGCCAGGAATAGACCTCGGCGCCCTGCACGCCGGCCTCGGCCAGCGTGGGCGTGTCGGGCAGCACGGGCGAACGTTGGGCGCCCGTCACGGCGATCGCGTGCAGCTTGCCCGCGCGGATCTGCTGCAGCACGGCGTTGACGTTCTGGAACGAGTAGTCGACCTGGTTGCCCAGCAGGTCGTTGATGGCCGGCGCGCCGCCCTTGTAGGGCACGTGCAGGCCCGAGGTTTGGGTCTGCTGCCAGAACAGCTCGGCCGAGAGGTGGTCCGAGGCGCCGTTGCCCGAACTCGCGAAGCTGAGCTTGCCGGGGTTGGCACGCAGCTCGGCCAGCACGTCGGCCACGCTGCGCGCCTTCTTGGCAGGCGCCGCGACCAGCACGTTGGGCGCCTGCACGAGCACCGAGAGGTAGTCGAAGTCCTTGAGCGCGTCGTAGGGCACGGACTTCATGAGGTGCGGCGCGATCACGTAGGGCCCCAGCGAAGCCACCATGAGCGTGTACCCATCGGCGGCGGCGCGCTTGACCGTGCCCGCGCCCAGCGTGCCCGTGGCGCCAGGCCGGTTGTCGATCACGAAGGACTGGCCCAGCGCGGCCTGCATCTGCGTGGCCATGGCGCGCGCAGCCGCATCCGTGGCACCACCCGCGGGAAAAGGCACGACGACCGTGACGGGTTTCTCGGGCCAAGGCGCCTGCGCCGTGGCGGCGAACGGCAGCGGGGCCAGGCAGCAGGCCAGCGTCCAGGGCAGCAGCAGTTTCATGTCGTCTCGCAATGTGTTGTTCGGACCCGGTGGGCATCGTCCGCCGCGCCGCCACGACATGTCAATTTGCAGTAGAACTTGTCAGACAACTTGCTATAGTCCTGTGACAACTTTTGGAGCCCGCCCTCCGTGCCCGCGACCCTGCTGACCGACACCGTCTACGAACAAGTGCTGGGCCTGATCCGCCATGACAAGCTGGCCGTTGGCGAGCGGCTGCCCGGCGAGCACGCGCTGGCCGAGCGCTTCGGCGTCTCGCGCCCCGTGGTGCGCCAGGCGCTGGCGCGCCTGCGTGCCGAGGGCCGCGTGACGGCCGCGCACGGCGCCGGCCACTTCGTCGGCGACGAGCCTGCGCTCAAGAGCATCGACTACGGGCCGATCCAGGGCATCCCCGACGTGCGCAGCTTCCTGGAGTTCCGCTGCATCCTGGAAGGCGAGAGCGCGGCGCTCGCGGCGCAGAACCGCGATGCGCGGCTGCGCGCAGCGGTGACGGCACGGCGCCGCGCCATGGAAGCGGCCGCGCAGCGCGGCGAGCCCGGCATCGAGGAGGACATCGCCTTCCATGCGGCCATCGCGCGCGCGAGCGAGAACCGCTACCTCGTCCTCACGATCGCCGCGCTCATGGAGCACACGCGCGTGGCGATCCGGCTCGTGCGCGAGCTCTCGCCGCAGCCCATGATGCACCGCTGGCGCGACGTGCGCGCCGAGCACCTGCGCATCGACGAGGCCATCGCGGCGCGCGACGCCGCAGCCGCGCGCGAGGCCATGACGCAGCACCTGCGCAGCGGCATCGCGCGGCTGTTTCCGCGGCAGTAGCCGCCCCGGTACCCGGGACACAATGGCAGCCATGAGCACCCCGCAAGACGACGATTCGACCTACCTGCGCCGCGCCTTCGCGGCCGCCCGCACCGCGCGCGCCGCCGGCGACATGCCCTTCGGCGCCGTGCTCGCGCAGGGTGGCCAGGCCCTGTGGACCGCCCGCAACCGCCAGCACACGGCCGGCGACCCCAGCGCGCACGCCGAACTCGTGCTGCTGCGCGAGGCCTGCGCGGCGCTGGGTCCGCAGGCGCTGCGCGGCGCCACCGTCTACGCCAGCGGCGAGCCCTGCGCGATGTGCGCGGGCGCCATGTTCTGGGCCGGCGTGGCGCGCATCGTGTTCGGTGCGCCGCTGGCCGAGATGGAAACGCGCCTGGGCGGGCCGCTGCTGGGCCTGGGCTGCGCGGACACGCTGGCCAAGGCCCAGCCGGCCGTGGCGGTCCAAGGGCCGCTGCTGCTCGACGAGGCACTGGCAGCCCTGGCGTAGCCGCAGGGCCCTCGCCGTACCGCGGCCAGGGCTCAGACGCCCTGCAGCACCGCGTCGCGGAAGTCCACGCAGACCGGCGACAGGTAGCCCGTCGCGCGCCAGAACAGGCCCAGCTCGCGCCGCCACAGCAGCGCATCGCCGGGCAGCACCGCCAGGCCCTGGCCCTCGGCCTGCCCCAGCAGCGGCACCGGCATCACGCCCAGCAGGTCGGACTGGCGCAGCAGCTCGGTGAACGCCGCGGGCGAGGCCGTGCTCTCCACGGCCACGCGCGGCGCGGGCAGGCCGGCTTCGGTGAAGCGCTCGTCCAGCCAGTGGCGCAGGTACAGCGAGGTGGCCGGCAAGGCCCAGCGCTCGCGCGACAGGTCCTCCAGCGTCAGCAGCTGCGCGCGCCGCGGGTGGTCGGCGCGCAGCGTCACGCGCAGGTCCAGCGGGCCCAGCGAGCGCCACTGCAGGTCGCGTGGCACGCGGTCGGGCCGGGCGGCCAGCACGAGGTCGACCTCGGCGCGCTGCAGCAGCGCCAGCAGCCGCGCGCTCAGGTGCGCCTCGATGCTGAACTGCGCCAGCGGCCGCTGCGCGACGAAGCGCGCCAGCAGCGGCGACAGCAGCGTGGACATCAGGTGGGGCAGCACGCCGATGCGCACGGCGCCGGCGCGGGCCTGGCGCTGCTCGGCCATGTCGCCGCGCAGGTCGCCCATGGCCCGCAGCACGCGCTGGGCATGGGCCTGCAGGCTCAGGCCCGCCTGGGTCAGCGCCACACCATGGCCGCTGCGCTCCATGAGGCGCAGGCCGTTCTCGGCCTCCAGCCGCGCCAGGGTCTTGGACAGCGCCGACTGCGTGACGCCGCAGGCGTCGGCCGCACGGTGCAGGTTGCCGTGCTCGGCCAGTTGCAGGAACGCCTGCAGGTCTTCCAGCCTCATCTGCTCCTTCGTGCGGGAACCGCTGCGGGCCATGCCCGGCAGGCATCGGAATCGGCCCGGCGGGAATCCCGCCGGGGCCGGACGCGATCCTAAACTGCCGCGCAGACACGCCGCCCGCCCAGGGCCGGCGTGCAGACACCCAGGAGACAACATGACCGAGATGCCCATTTCCGCGCAGGCGCGGCGCCGCCGCCTGCCCGCCTTGCTCCGCGCCACGCTGCTGGCCCTGCCGCTGCTGGCGGTGCAGGCCGTCCAGGCCCAGTCCGATCACGAGCGCTACCCGAGCCGGCCGCTGACCATCGTCGTGCCCTCGGTGGCCGGCAACGTCAACGACGCCGTGGCCCGGCTGCTGGGCCAGGAACTGACGAAGGCCTGGGGCCAGCCCGTGATCGTGGACAACAAGCCCGGGGCGGGCACGACCACGGGAACCAAGTTCGTGGCGCAGGCGCCCAAGGACGGCTACACGGCGCTCCTGACCTTCACGGCCCATGTGCAGAACCCGCCGCTGTTCCCCAGCATCGGCTACGACCCGGTCAAGGACTTCACGGCCGTGGGCGCGGTGGCGGCCTCGTCGACCATCCTCGCGGTCTCGCCCGACTTCCCGGCGCGCACGCTGCCCGAGCTCGTCAAGCTCGTGAAGGCCAACCCGGGCAAGTACCCGTACGGCTCCTACGGCATGGGCACGACCGGCCACATCCTGGGCGAGCTGTTCAAGCGCGAGGCCGGCCTGCAGATGGAACACGTGCCCTACAAGGGCGGCGCACCGCTGGCCACCGACCTCGCGGCCGGCCACGTCAAGATCGGCCTGATCGCCGTGGGCACGGCCAAGCCGCTGCTGCAAAGCGGCAAGCTGATCCCCGTGGCCATGGCCGGCCCGCAGCGCTCGCCGCTGCTGCCCGAGGTGCCGACCTTTCTCGAAAATGGCTACAAGGGCTTCGAGCCCGAGGCCTGGATGGGTCTCTTGATGCCGGCCGGCGTGCCGCCCGCACGCGCAGCCGCGCTGTCCAAGGAGGTGGCGCGCATCGTGCGGCTGCCCGAGATCGACCAGCGCATGCGCGAACTCAACCTTGTGCCCATCGGCAGCTCGCCCGCGGAATTCGATGCCATGCTCAAGAGCGACCTGGACAAATGGTCGCGCTTCGTGCGCGAGCTCAACATCAAGATCGAATGACCTCTTCCACGTACACCGGGCTGCTCTGCTCCCGCTTCGGCCACTGGAGCGAACTCGAACTGCGCCAGCTGCCGCGCCAGCCGCTCGCTCCGGGCCAGGTGCGGCTGCGCGTGCGCCATGCCGGCGTGGGCTTTGCCGTGAGCCTGTTCGTGGCCGGCACCTACCAGCGCAAGCCGCCGCTGCCCTTCACGCCCGGCACCGAGGCCGCGGGCGAGGTGCTGGAGGTGGCGGCCGACGTGACGCAACTGCAACCCGG
>DATKFT010000631.1:0-2125 GCA_035544335.1 Pseudorhodoferax sp. | reverse complement strand
CGGCCGGCACCACGCTGCACGAGGACGCGGCCATCCGCCTGTGGACCTTGGACAACGAAGTGCTGATCGCCAGCATCAAGACCAAGATGCACGCCATCAGCCCCGAGGTGGCCGAGGGCCTCATGAAGGCGGTCGACATGGCCGAACAGGACTACCAGGGCCTGGTGGTCTGGTCCGGCGACGAGCCGTTCTCGGCCGGCGCCGACCTGCAGGCCATGCTGCCCGCCTTCATGGCCGTGGGCGTGGCCGCGATCGAGGACGCCGAGGGCTTCCTGCAGCAGACCATGCTGCGCCTGCGCTACGCGGCCGTGCCCGTCGTCTCGGCCATCCGCGGCCTGGCACTGGGGGGCGGTTGCGAGCTGGCCATCCACAGCGCGCGCCGCGTCGTGGCCATGGAGAGCTACATCGGCCTCGTCGAGGTCGGCGTGGGCCTGGTGCCGGGCGCCGGCGGCCTGACCTACATCGCGCGCCGCGCGGCCGAGAACGCCGCCAGCTCGACCGACAAGGACCTGCTCAAGTTCGTCACCGAGGGCTTCACGGCGGCGGCCATGGCCAAGGTCGGCACCAGTGCGCTGGAAAGCCGCCAGCTGGGCTACCTGCTGGACTCCGACATCGTCGTGCCGCACAAGGACGAGCTGCTCTACGTGGCGCTGGCCGAGGCCCGTGCCATGGCCAACGCGGGCTGGCGCCCGCCGCTCAAGCGCCAGTTCCCCGTGGCCGGCCGCAACGGCCGCGCCACCATCCTGGGCCAGCTCGTGAACATGCGCGACGGCGGCTTCATCAGCCAGCACGACTTCCACATCGCGGGCCTGATCGCGGGCGTGGTGACGGGCGGCGATGTCGATGCCGGCACGCTGGTCGACGAGGACTACCTGATGGCGCTGGAGCGCCAGGCCTTCTGCGCGCTGATCGTGCACCCCAAGACGCAGGAACGCATCCTGGGCCTGCTGAACACCGGCAAGCCGCTGCGGAACTGACGATGAGACATCCCCCCAGGCGACTTCGTCGCTCCTCCCTTCCGCTGCGCGAAGGGGGGCACCGCCAGCGGCCTGGCAGAGCCAGTTCCGCGGCGCTTGCTGGCATGGCCTGCTCTCCGGCCTTTCGTCGTGCGCCGTGCCAAGCCTCGCTGTATCCGTTGTGGCCGGCGCGTTGCGCCATGGCCTGTCGAGAAGGAGTTTCAAAATGAGCAAACAAGTCCAGGACGCCTACATCGTCGCTGCCACGCGCACGCCCATCGGCCGCTCGCACCGCGGCACGCTGCGCAACCTGCGCCCCGACGAAATGCTGGCCGCCGTGCTGCGCGCCGCCATGGCCCAGGTGCCCGGCCTCGACCCCAAGGCCGTGGAAGACGTGATCTGCGGCTGCGCGATCCCCGAGGCGCAGCAAGGCCTCAACGTGGCGCGCATCGGCGCCGTGCTGGCCGGCCTGCCGCACAGCGTGGGCGGCATCACGGTCAACCGCTTCTGCGCCTCCGGCCTGTCGGCCGTGCAGATGGCGGCCGACCGCATCCGCGTGGGCGAGGCCGACGTGATGATTGCCGCCGGTACCGAGAGCATGAGCATGGTGCCCATGATGGGCAACTCGCCCTCGCTGTCGCCGACCATCTTCGCCGACACCGACAAGCTCGACGACTACGGCATCGCCTACGGCATGGGCCTCACGGCCGAGAAGGTCGCGCAGCAATGGAAGGTCTCGCGCGATGCGCAGGATGCGTTCGCGGTGGCGTCGCACCAGCGTGCGCTGAAGGCCCAGCAGGCCGGCGAGTTCGCGGACGAGATCACGCCGATCGAGGCGATCGACCGCACGGCCGATCTCGCGAATCCTGGCAGTGGGGCCACCATCGAGAAGCGCAAGACCCTCTCGCTCGACGAGGGCCCGCGCCCCGACACCAGCCTGGAGGGCCTGGCCAGGCTGCGCCCCGTGTTCGCGGCGCGCGGCTCGGTCACGGCCGGCAACAGCTCGCAGACCTCGGACGGCGCCGGCGCGCTGATCCTGGTCAGCGAACGTGCGCTCAAGCAGTACGGCCTCACGCCGCTGGCCCGCTTCGTGGGCTATGCCAGCCGTGGCGTGCCGCCGCACATCATGGGCATCGGCCCGATCGAGGCGATCCCGGCGGCGCTGCGCA
>DATKFT010000630.1:0-1910 GCA_035544335.1 Pseudorhodoferax sp. | reverse complement strand
CACGATGTTCTCGTAGGTCTCCAGCGAGCCGGGCGTGCCGTCCTTGTTGATCAGCCGCACCGGGCCGCCGCGGCCTGCGCAATGCACCAGCGCGCGCAGCGGGCCGAAGGACTCTGCGACGTCGCAGGCCGCGTTCATCTGGGCCTCGTCGGTCACATCGGCCGGCGCGAAGCGGGCCTTGTCGCCCAGGCTCTTGGCGACCTGCTCGCCCGGCGAGGACGGCAGGTCGACGAGCGTGACGAAGGCGCCGCCGGCCAGCAGCCGTTTGGCCGTGGCCAGGCCCAGACCCGATGCGCCGCCGGTGACGAGCGCGCTGATTCCCTGTGTGTTCATGGAGTGCTTGCGTTGGGGTTGGAGGAATGTTTCGGCCCATGATACATACCAGTCGGTATCGTGACAATAAGGGTGCTGTTTGCGTTTATTTTGGTGATTTTTCTCTAGGGAAACCTCTTACGAAAGAGTTTTCAAATGATCGTTGACCGGATGACATACGAGGTGGTATGTTCGCTGAAAGATCAAACGGCAGGCCCTGTTCGGGCGGTGCTTCGAACCACAAGGAGACGTGATGGACCCGGTGCGAAGAATGCTTTCGGCGGTGCTGCTCGGCCTGGCCGTGTCGGCACCGGTGGTGCCGGCCTGGGCGCAGGCCGGCCCGATCAAGGTCGGCGTGATCCTGCCGCTGTCCGGCGGCGCCGGGCCGCAGGGCCAGCATGTGGTGCAGGCGATCCAGGCCATGGCCGGGCTCATCAACGAGAGCGGCGGCGTGCTGGGCCGGCAAATCGAGACCGTGGTGCGCGACGACGAGTCGACGCCCGCCGTCGGCGTCTCGCGCGCCAACGAGCTGATCGCCCAGGGCGTGTCGGTGATCCTGGAGGGCTGGAACAGCCCGGTCGCGCTGGCCATGCAGCCCGTGATCGCGCGCGCCGGCATCCTGGACATCACGCTGTTCGCAAGTGCCGACGCCGTGCTCTCGGGCGAGGGCAATCCGCTCGCGATCCGGCTCAACGCCTCGAACTCGCAGGGCGGCGCCGCGGTCGCGCAGGCCATCGCCAACACCTTCCAGGCCAGGCGCATCGCCTTCCTGACCGAGAACGACGCCTACGGCATCGGCACACAGGCCGCGATCGAGGCCGAGCTCAAGCGCCTGGGCCACGACTACCAGAAGGTGGCCGAGGAGAAGTTCCCGTTCACGCAGGCCGACTTCCGCATCCCGCTGACCAATGTGCGTGCCGCCGCGCCCGACGTCACCGTGGCCATCAACGCCAACGAGGGCCTGGGCATGCCGGCCATCCTGCGCCAGTTCAAGCAGGGCCGCGTGCCGGGCCAGCTGCTGGCCGCCCTGGGCACCGTCGCGCCCAGCGTGATCTCGGTCGCGGGCGAGGCCGCCAACGGCGTGCACGGCGTGGACATCTACTTCCCCAATGTCGAGCCCTTCGCCTCCGACCCCGTCAACAAGCGCTTCGTCGCCAAGACGCAGGAGATGTTCAAGTACACGCCCGACAAGTTCATGGCCGTCGGCGCCGCCGCGCTGCAGTTCTGGGCGATGTCGGCCAACGAGCTCAAGACGCTGGAGCGCGAGGCGCTGGCCAGGCGCATCCGCGGCGGCAGCTTCAAGGCCACGGTGTTCGGCGAGGTCGGCTTCGCGGCCAACGGCCAGCTGCAGCTGCCCACCCATGCATTCACGGTGCGCGACGGCTCCATCGTCGTGCAGAAGAAGTAGGCGCGCCGCAGCCGGCGCTGTTCATTCCAACGGAGACCACCATGAAGCTGATTCGCACATTGATCGCCACCGCGGCCCTGGGCCTCGGTTTCTGCGCGGCAGCGCAGGCGCAGACCCCGGGGCCCGTCAAGGTCGGCGTGATCTTCCCGCTGTCGGGCGGCGCCGGCCCGCAGGGCCAGCACGTGACGCA
>DATKFT010000629.1:0-2629 GCA_035544335.1 Pseudorhodoferax sp. | reverse complement strand
GTGGAGAGCGTGTACTTCCACGTGATCCCGGATGCCGCCGCGCGCGCCGCGGCCTTCGAGTCGGGCAAGGTCGACATCGCGCCGGGCGGCACGGTGGAGTACTTCGACGTGAGCCGCCTGGCCAAGCTGCCCGGTACGGCCGTCACCACCAAGGGCTGGGAGTTCTTCGCGCCGCACAGCTGGCTGTGGATCAACAACCGCACCAAGCCCATGGACAACCTGAAGTTCCGCCAGGCCATCTGGACCGCGATCGACCGCGAGGCCATGGCCAAGATCGCCTGGTACGGCTTCGCCAAGCCGGCCACGGGCCCGTTCAACAGCCACATCGCGTTCGCCAGTGACGAGGTGACGAAGTACCCGCGCGACCTGGCCAAGGCCAAGAAGCTGCTGGCCGAGTCGGGCTACAAGGGCGAGACCATCCGCCTGCTGCCCCTGCCCTACGGCGAATCCTGGCAGCGCCAGGCCGAGATCGTGCGCCAGAACCTCACGCAGGCCGGCGTCAAGATCGAGATGGTCGCAACAGACGTGGCCGGCTGGAACCAGCGCTGCAACGAGTGGGACTTCGACCTGGCCTTCACCTACGTCTACCAGTACGGCGACCCGGCACTGGGCGTGGGCCGCAACTACACCAGCGACAACATCGCCAAGGGCTCGCCGTTCAACAACGTGGCCGGCTACACCAACGCCAAGGTCGACGAGCTGTTCGCCGCCGGCGCCAAGGAAGGCGATCCGGCCAAGCGCAAGGCCATCTACCTGGAGGCGCAAAAGCTGCTCGTGGACGAGGTGCCCGTGGCCTGGCTGCACGAGATCAACTTCCCGACGCTGTACCGCAACAGGATCCAGAACATCGTGAGCTCGGGCATCGGCCTGAACGACAGCCTGGGTCGCATCAAACTTTCGTAACCCCCCAGTCTCCGCGCTGCGCGCTCCGCCAACCCCCTTCCGCTGCGCGAAGGGGGCGCACCCAGCGGCCTGGCAGAGCCAGGCCCAAAGGTGCACCGGCATGGCCTGCTCCGCGGCCTTCGGAACAGTGCCCTGCCACGCGGTGCGCTATGGAATCCAAGTGATGAAACGACTCCAGTTCATGTCCGTGCGTGTCCTGCAAGGCCTGTTGGCCCTGCTGGTCATCGCCACCGCCAACTTCATGCTGGTGCGCGCCGCGCCGGGCGACCCGGTGTCCATCATGGCCGGCGAGGCCGGTGCGTCCGACCCGCAGTTCGTGGCCCAGCTGCGCGCGCAGTTCGGCCTGGACCAGCCGCTGCCCACGCAGCTGGCCAACTACCTGGGCCATGTGGTGCAGCTGGACCTGGGCTACTCCTACCGCCAGCAGCAGCCCGTGGTCGACCTGATCCTGGAGCGCCTGCCGGCCACGCTGCTGCTGACGGGCACGGCCTTCGGCCTGTCGCTGTTGTTCGGCATCGTGCTGGGCGCGCTGGCCAGCCGCCACGCGGGCAAGTGGCAGGACAGCCTGATCACCGTGGTGGCGCTGGTGTTCTACGCCACGCCGTTGTACTGGCTCGCGATGATGGCCGTGCTGCTGTTCACCGTGCAGCTGGACCTGCTGCCGGCCTTCGGTTTCTTCACCGTGGGCGCCGACCTCCGCGGCATGGACAAGGTGCTGGACATCGCCAAGCACCTGGTGCTGCCCGCGCTGACACTCGCGCTGTTCTACATGGCGGTCTACGCCCGCATGACGCGCGCCTCCATGCTGGAGGTCGCGCAGATGGACTTCGTCAAGACCGCACGCGCCAAGGGCGTGCACCCGGGCCGCATCCAGCGCAAGCACATCCTGCGCAATGCGCTGCTGCCCGTGGTCACGCTGGCCGGCATCCAGGCCGGCGGCATGATCGGCGGCGCCGTGCTGACCGAGACCGTGTTCGCCTGGCCCGGCATCGGCCGGCTCATGTTCGACGCGCTGCTGCAGCGCGACTACAACCTGCTGCTGGGTTGCTTTTTGTTCACCGCGGCCATGGCCGTGCTGTTCAACCTGATCACCGACTTCGTCTACACCCTCGTGGACCCCCGCATCGAGCTATGACCACCCCCGTTTCGCGCTCACTGCGTGTGCGCGCATCCCCCCTCAAGGGGGCGCACCCAGCGGCCTGGCAGAGCCAGTTCCGCGGGTGCGCTGGCGAAGACAGTGCGGCTGAATCGTCCGGCTCGGCAGCGATCTGTCGCGTCCCCTGTCCACCGAACTGAAGAGGTTTGTATGAAAAGCAGTTTCTGGCGGCGTTTCTGCCGCAACAAGGGCGCGGTCTTCGGCCTCATCGTGCTGATGCTGGTGGCCCTCATCACCGTGCTGGGCCCCTTCATCGCCCAGAACAACCCCTGGGACATGGTCGGCATGCCGTTCGCGCAACCCGGCGCCGAGCAAGGCCTGCCGCTGGGCACGGACACCGTGGGCCGCGACATCTTCTCGGGCATCGTGGCCGGCGCGCGCGTCTCGCTGTTGATCGGCGTGGTCTCCACCGTGGTCTCGCTGTTGATCGGCGCGGGTCGCGGTTCGGCGGCTTCGGTCGGCGCTTAGCTTGTTCAAGCCGATCCTGCTGGAGACCGATATTCAACGGTTTCGGGATGAATTGCGCTGGCTCGCCGGCATGCTGGGGCAGGCGCGCGATCTGGATGTGCT
>DATKFT010000628.1:0-3121 GCA_035544335.1 Pseudorhodoferax sp. | reverse complement strand
CGCGCTGGGCGCCCACGCCGTGGCCGAGGTGCTGCCGGGCTCGGGCGTGCAGACCGATGCGCAGTGGCTCGCATACGGCCAGGCCAACGCCGGCACGGCCTTCCACGCCAGTGGCACCTGCAAGATGGGTGTGGACGCGATGGCGGTCGTCGACCCCAGCCTGCGCGTGCGCGGCCTCGGGGGCCTGCGCGTGGTCGATGCCTCGGTCATGCCGCAGATCGTGTCGGGCAACACCAATGCGGCTGCCATCATGATCGGCGAGAAGGGGGCCGAGCTGCTGCTGGCCAGCCGCTGAGCACCGCCCAGAGCCCCCGCCCACTTTCAACACCAGGCCGGCCTCGCCGCCGGCCGCCACCGAGGAGATTCGCATGTCCCAGAAACAAGATGCCAACGGCCCGCTGCCGGCCGCGCTGCTGGCCGAGCTGGCCACCTTCGACACACCGACGATCTGCAACGCGCTCGAGGTGATCGCGCCCGAGCGCCGTGGCTTCGGTTTCACGACGGAGGGGCTGGACTGCATCTACCCCGACCTGCGGCCCATGGTGGGCTATGCGCGCACGGCCACCATGCGCTCGATCCACCCGCTGCGCCAGTCGCCGCAGGAGGCCGGCAAGCGCACGATGGACTACTACACCTACATCGCCGAAGGCGGACCGCGGCCCTCGATCTGCATCATCCAGGACCTGGACGCCGGGCGCGCGGGCTTCGGCTCGTTCTGGGGCGAGGTCAACACCACCATCCACCAGGGCTTCGGCTGCCAGGGCGTCGTGACCGACGGCAGCGTGCGCGACGTCGACACCAACGCACCGGGCTTCCAGATGCTGTGCCGCATGGTCGTGCCTTCGCATGCGCACTACCACATCGTGGACTTCGGCGGCACGGTCTCGGTGGCCGGTGCCTACATCACGCACAACGACCTCGTGCATGCGGACCGCCACGGTGCCGTCGTGATCCCGGCCGAGCACGCGGCGCGCATCCCCGAGGTGGTGGCCACGCTGACGCGCCGCGAGGCCGTCATCATCGCGGCCGCGCGCCAGCCTGATTTCGACATCGAGGCCCTGCGCCGCGCCGTCGGCGACGCGCGCAACATGCATTGATGGCCACCAGCGCCAGCAGCACGGCGCAGCCGCTGCGCATCCTCGATGCCCACCACCACCTGTGGGATCCGGCCGCGGGCTATGCCTGGATGCGCGCAGGCGCGTCCAAGTTCATGGGCGACACCGCGCCCGTGTGCCAGCGCTACGAGGCGGAGCAGTTGCGCGAGGAGGCGCAGGCGGCCGATCCGGAGCCGATCGAGCTGCTGGGTTCGGTGCACCTGCAGTGCGGGCGCAACCCGCAGGATCCCGTGGAAGAGACGGCCTGGGTGCAGCAGCAGGCCGCGCGCAGCGGCGTGCCGATCGCCATCGTGGCCTACGCCCACCTGGCCGATCCGCAGCTCGACGCGCTGCTGGCCCGGCATGCCGCGGCGCCGGGCTTTCGCGGTGTGCGCCAGATGCTGAACTGGGGGGAGGACGAGCGGTATCGCCTGTGCGAGCGTGGCGACTGGCTCATGGATGCGGCCTGGCAGCGCGGTTTCGCACGGCTTGGCGCGCTGGGCCTGTCCTTCGACCTGCAGGTGAACCCCTGGCAGCTCGCGGATGCCGCGCGGCTGGCCGAACGGCATCCGCAGACGGCCGTCGTCGTCAACCACGCGGGCCTGCCCTTCGACCATGCCGGCGCCGGCGGAGCCGTCTGGCAGGACGGCATGCGCCGCCTGGCCGCACTGCCCTGGGTCAGCGTGAAGTTCTCGGGCCTGGGCATGGTGGACCCGCACTGGAGTGCCGCGCGCGTGCAGCCCGTGTTCGACTTCCTGCTCGCGCAGTTCGGACCCGAGCGGCTGATGTTCGGCTCCAACTTCCCGATCGACCGGCTGTACAAGCGCTACGGCGAGGTTTTCCAGATCTACCAAGCGCTGTGCGCCGGCCTGGCGCCGCGCGTGCGCGAAGCGCTTTTCAGCGGCAACGCGGCACGCGTCTACCGCCTCGACACCGGAGCAGTTCCACGATGAGCGACATGGCCATCTATCCCTCCCTGCGCGCGCGCACGGTCTTCATCAGCGGCGGCGGCAGCGGCATCGGCGCCTGCCTGGTCGAGCAGTTCGCGCGGCAGGGCGCCCGTGTGGGCTTCGTCGACATCGCGACCGAGCCCTCGCAGGCGCTGTGCGAGCGGCTGGCGGCCGAAGGGCTGCAGCGGCCGCATTTCGTGCGCTGCGACGTGTCGGACATCGCGGCGCTGCAGGCCGCGATCGCGGCCGTGGCCACGGCCTTCGGCGACATCGACGTGCTGGTCAACAACGCGGCCAACGACGAACGCCATGCGCTCGAGGCCTTGACGCCCGAGCGCTGGCAGCAGCTCATGGACGTGAATCTGCGGCACCACGCGTTCGCGGCCCAGGCCGTGATCGACGGCATGCGTCGCAAGGGGCGCGGCGCCATCGTCAACATGAGTTCGGTGACCTGGCTCAAGGGCACGCCGGGCCTGCCGGCCTATGTCGCGGCCAAGGCCGCGATCGTGGGGCTGACCAAGGCGCTGGCGCGCGAGTTCGGCAGCGACGGGGTCCGTGTGAACGCGCTGCTGCCGGGCTGGATCATGACCGAGCGGCAGGTCACGCGCTGGCTCACGCCCGAGGCGGAGGCGCGGCTGCTGCAGAACCAGTGCCTCAAGGAAAAGCTCTACCCCGAGGACATCGCGCGCATGGCGCTGTTCCTGGCGGCCGACGACAGCCGGCTGATCAGCGCGCAGAGCTTCGTGGTCGACGGGGGCGCGACCTGAGCCTCCCGCGCCCCGACGCCCCGCCCCGGGGGGCGGGGCGGAGCGGGGAGGAGGTCACACCACGCCGGCCGCCTGCGGCAGTTCGGCCGCACGGTGGCAGGCCACGCGGTGCGCATCGGGGATGCCCGTGCGTGTGCCCAGCACCGGCACCGAGGCGCGGCACGCGTCCTGCGCGTAGCGGCAGCGCGGGTTGAACGCACAGCCGGGCGGCGGCGACACCGGGTTGGGCAGGTCGCCCACGATGTCGAGCTCGCGCCGGCGCAGCGCGGGGTTCGGCCGCGGGATCGACTCGAGCAGCGCGCGCGTGTAG
>DATKFT010000627.1:0-1607 GCA_035544335.1 Pseudorhodoferax sp. | reverse complement strand
GCTCGCGCTGCTGGGCGGCCATGTGGACGCCGTGACCGTCAGCGTGGGCGAGGTCGCCACGCATGTGCAGGCCGGCAAGCTGCGCATCCTGGGCGTGATGGCCGACAAGCGCACGCGCGGCTACGAGCAGGTGCCCACGCTCAAGGAGCGCGGCATCGATCTGTCCGTGGCGGGCTGGCGCGGCCTGCTGGCGCCCAAGTCCACGCCCGACGACGTGGTGGCCACGCTGCGCGCCGCCACGCGCAAGGCCGTCGACGACCCGGCCTTCCAGGAACAGATGGACAAGCTGATCCTGACCATGCTGTACCTGGACGCGCCCGAGTTCGAGGGCATGCTGGGCCGCACGGACGAGTACTTCAAGAACCTGGTCGCGCGCTCGAAGATCACGGTGTAGGCGCCACAGCGGCGCCGGGCCAGCACACTGGCCGGCGCGGGTTCCGGTGACATGGCAGCCCCACCGCGGGGACTGTCATCGCGCTTTCACACGGCTTCGCACAATGACGGGTTCCGCCCCGCCTTTGCGACGGAAGCCCCTTCGTGACGCCACCGCGCCTATTCCTGCAGCTGTCCGCGCGCCTTCGCCGCTGCGTCGTGCTGTTGCTGCTGGTGGCGTTGCCACTGCATGGACTCAGCAGCGGGCTCGTGCAGCTGCTGGGACCGGACCACCGGCACGACAGCAGCGCCGAAGCGGCCGACACCACGCCCTGGTCCGCACGCCTGGGCCGCCAGCTGCAAACCCTGGTCGGCCCGCAGACCGCGCGGCTGATCGAGAACCTGCGCCTGCAGGCGCGGCTGCAGCCCGCGAGCGCACCGACCCGCATCCATGTGCCCAGCGCGGCGGCGCACCACCACCACGGCGTCTTCGCGCGCCACCACCATGCGGCCGACGACGCCAGCCTCGTGCTGAGCGGCGCGCGCGCCGACGGCCAGAGCGCCGCCGACGCCGCGCTGGCCGGTGCCATGGCCATGCCGCTGGCACCGACCAGCGCGCTGGCCATGGCGCTGCCAGCGGTGCACCGTGTGCGCTGGCCCCAGCACGCCGCACCGGCCTGGCACAACCACGTGCCCGGCCTGCCCGAGCGCCCGCCCAGCGCCTGATCCTGTGGCCCGCGCCGCGCGGGCTCCGATGGCGGGCGCCCCGCACACCCTGGGGGTGCCGCGCGCGCCATCGCCTTGCCAACGCAGGGCCCGCCTGCCGCTGCCACGCAGCGGCCGGCCCGGCCTTCCCGCAAGCCAGCACCGTCCGGTGGACGTGTCGCGTCCGCTGGCCGGGGCAAGGAGGATCCGCCATGACGGCACCTACCGACCATCCCACCGATCACGACCTCGCAGAGGCCGGGCGCAGGCTCGGCCACGACATGCACAGCAGCACGCGCTGGCTGCGCCACGACGGCTGGCCCGCGCCGGTGCGCGAAGGCTTCGACGCGGCCGCCCATGCCCGTTCGGCACGTGGCACGCCCGACCGCTTCGTGCGCAAGTGGCTGCAGCTGCGGCTGGGCGCCTGGCGCCGCGGCCGCATCGTCGACGACGAGGTCACACCCGATCTGCTGCGCACGCTGGATGTGACGCACTGCCCGATCACGCGCGTGGCGCTGACGCACGGCACG
>DATKFT010000626.1:0-1948 GCA_035544335.1 Pseudorhodoferax sp. | reverse complement strand
GAGCTTGAGCTCGTGCCGCATCCATCCCATCCTCGCAAAGAGGCGGTGTTGATGGACTACGACATGCCTGACGGCGTGCTATATCTGAAGGTGAGGGCGGTGCACGCTGGATACCTGATGCGCCTATGGTCGGTTGATTGTTCTCCTGACCACCGAATGCAGGGGCGCGAGTTCGCGCTCTGGCTGCGGGACCCTCTGTCGCTGTACGGCGCGGAGAACGCTCACCTAGCGCCGGGTTACGTGAACCCGCGTTCGTTGTCAGGCGAGTAGAGGCATCTGCCTGATGGTACTTGCCCACCGCTGTGGCACTTCGGCGAGCTCAGTATGTTTTTGACCGGCCGCTTTCTGGCGGCCGATCTTGGATCACGGATGTCGGTTCAGGGCGCAGAGCGCTAGGAGTCCGCGCGGCAGAAGCTTCCCACGGGGTATCCGAACGCGGCGCCCAATTTGCTGGGCAGGCTGCGACGGCGCCAGTACCTCAGCGGCTCGTTCAAGCGGCCGTCGAAGCCTTCAATGCGTAGCGGCACCCGTGGTGGCCGATGCGCGCTGCCCCGCACCTTTATCTGGCCTTCAAGCCATTCATGCGCCGCAGGTTCAGCGCCAGGCACACGAGCTTGAACTCGGCCCGGACCTTCTGCAGGCCCCGCAGGCTGAACTGCCTGAACCCCAGCACGTTCTTGATCCAGCCGGTCTTCCCGTCGCTTGATCTCACCGGGGATGTCCAGATCGGGCTCGTTCCTCTCCAGGTCGTCGGCCGCCCGGGCTCGGTTGAGCAGGCCATCGATCTGCTCTTTGAGCTCGGCTTCGGCCTTGACCATGCGCTCGTAGCTCATGGCTTTGTGGCGGCTGGCGTTGGCCTTGAGCTTGGTGCCGTCGACCGCCACCGTGCCCAGCTTGACCAGGCCGCACTCGCGTGCCAGGCGCACCACCTGCACGAACAGGTCTGCCAGCTCCTGCAGGAGCAGCGCCCGGAAATCCGACAGCGTGCGGTGCGCCGGATAGTTCTCCGCGGCCAGCATCCGCAAGGCCACGTCCTCGTGCAGCTTGGCGGCCAGCGTGCGCGAACTGAAGGTGCCCGTGGCGTAACCGTAGATCAACACCTTGACCATCATGGCCGGGTGAAAGGGCTGGTTGCGCGGACCGCCTCTGGCATACCGGGCGTGGAACGCGCTCAGGTCCAGGCTGTCTACGCTGTCGCTGACGAAGTACGCCAGGTGCCCTTCGGGCAACCAGTCTTGCAGCGCGTCGGGCAGCAGGAGTTGTTGTTGGGGCTCGTCGGGCAAGTAGCTGGCGGGCATGGCCTGAATCTAACAAGCCAGCACCCCGACGTCATGCTCTGCCGCGCAGACTCCTAGTTCGCCCAGCTGCGCGACCAGCCGTTCGGGTTATCAGGCGGTGAGCTTTCGCTGAGTGACCGGCAACGGGGGTACAGCGGACCGACGCGCTTGGCGAGCGTGAATGTCAGGTTTCGCAGGCGACGGTCATTCGAATCCGAAAACTCAAGGTCAGCAGCCAGTCTCAAGCTGCTCGCCAGCACTGGACGGCTGAGGCGCAGCGGTTGCCGCAGCTGGCATCGGGTGGGCAAGTAAACGGCCTGGCCTAGTTTGGGGTCATCGAGGTCGTGGTGGCTCGCGCGGCTCGAACAACTGGACTGGAGTGGCTTGCGAGCATTCTGGTCTTAGCCGCTCGGCCGGTTCAGGACTTCTGCAGCTATGCAACAGCGCCATTGCGTTGTCTTCAGCCAGCGCCAGCTTGAGCGATCGCGATCGCCTGCCCGGATATTTTTTCGTCGAACCCAAGCATCGCGTCGATAGCCGATAGCTGCAAGAGAAGCTCCGCGCATGGCGCGCCGCGAGGCACAGAAAGCGCTAAGTGGGAGATGAGCCTGGGCCACGGCATGCTGACCGAACAGGGCGCGCGCGCCACCCTGGCCGTGAACCAGGAGCAA